>JAHYJQ010000050.1 GCA_019429025.1 Trueperaceae bacterium
TGATGCCGGGGGATAATGTGGAGTTGTCGGTGTCGTTGATCAAGCCGATTGCGATGGAGGAGGGGCTTAGGTTCGCGATTCGTGAGGGTGGTCGTACGGTGGGGGCGGGCGTCGTCACCGCGGTCACCGAGTGAAGGCCATGGCGACCCCGAAGATTCGCATCAAGCTCAAGGCGTTCGACCACCGCAGCCTCGACAGCTCCGCGACGAAGATCGTCGAGACCGTGCGCCGCACCGGCGCCAAGGTCGCCGGCCCCGTGCCGCTGCCGACCCGCATCCGCCGCTTCTGCGTGCTGCGCGGGCCGTTCACCGACAAGGACAGCCGCGAGCACTTCGAGATCCGCACCCACAACCGGCTGATCGACATCAAGTCGCCCACCAAGTCGACGATCGACAGCCTCATGCACCTCGACCTCCCCACGGGGGTCGACATCGAGATCAAGACGGTCGGAGGCCGGTAAAGGTGAAAGGCATCCTGGGCACGAAGGTGGGGATGACCCAGATCTGGCGTGACGACAAGCTGGTCCCCGTGACCGTCGTCCTCGCCGGTCCCTGCCCCGTCGTGCAGCGCAAGACCCCCGAGCGGGACGGCTACACCGCCGTGCAGCTCGGCTGGGTCGAGAAGAGCGAGAAGGCGGCGATCCGGCCCGAGGTCGGCCACGCCAAGAAGGCCGGGGTGAAGCCGCAGCGCCACCTCGTCGAACTCCGGGACTACACCCCGGAGGCCGACGCGGTGACGGTGGACATCTTCGCCGCCGGCGACGTCGTCGACGTGACCGGCACCAGCAAGGGCCGCGGCACCGCCGGCGTCATCAAGCGCTGGGGCTTCGCGGGCATGCCGGCGACCCACGGCACCAAGAAGAAGCACCGCCACCCGGGCTCGATCGGTCAGCGCAAGTTCCCGGGTCGCGTCTACAAGGGCAAGCGCATGGCCGGCCACTACGGCGCCGAGCGCGTCACCACCGTCGGCCTCGAGGTCGTCGAGGTGCGGCCCGACGACGGCGTCCTGCTGATCAAGGGCGCCCTCCCCGGTCCCAATGGCGGCCTGCTGGTCGTCCGCGACTCGAAGAGGAAGGTGAGCTGATGGCGGTCACCATCGACGTCATCGGGAGCGAGCGCAAGGTCGTGCTCGACCTGCCCGAGCCCAAGGAGGCCGTCCTCCACGAGGTCGTCGCCTGGCAGCTCAGCAAGCGCCGGCGCGGCACCGCCTCCACCCAGACGCGCGCCCGCGTCACCGGCAGCACCGCGAAGATCTACCCGCAGAAGGGCACCGGCCGCGCGCGGCACGGCAGCCGCAAGGCGCCGATCTTCGTCGGCGGGGGCACGGCCTTCGGGCCGCATCCGCGGGACTACGGCTACACGCTGCCCAAGCGTGTCCGCCGGCTCGGCCTGGAGATGGCCCTCGCCGCCCGCGCCCAGGACGGCAAGCTGACGCTGGTCGAGGCGTTCGACGTCCGCGAGGGGAAGACCAAGGAGTTCGTCGCCTGGGCCCGCGCCCACGGCTTCGACGGCACCGAGCGGGTGTTGCTCGTCACCGACGACGAGCTCGTCCGTCGCGCGGCGCGCAACCTGCCCTGGGTCAACGTCATGCCCTCGCGCGGTCTCAACGTCTACGACATCCTGCGCAGCGAGCGTCTGATCGCCGACGCGGCGATCTTCGGCGAGGAGGCGGACGCGTGAGCCCCTACGACGTCTTGCAGCGCCCGGTCCTCTCCGAGAAGGCCGTCGGCGGCGTGGAGAGGGGAACCTACGCCTTCTTCGTGCACCCCGACGCCAGCCGCACGCAGGTCAAGGACGCCGTCGAGCGCGTGTTCAAGGTCGACGTCGTCAAGGTCAACATCCAGAAGGTCCGAGGCAAGGAGAAGCGGATGGGGCGCTACGTGGGCCGCACCGCCGAGCGCAAGAAGGCGCTCGTCAAGCTCGCCGAGGGCCAACGCATCCAGCAGCTCGAAGGCCTGACCTAAGGGAGGGACGATGGCCACCAAGAAGTACCGCCCCTACACGCCCTCCCGTCGCTTCATGACCACCTCGGACTTCGCCGAGGTCACGAAGAAGACGCCGGAGAAGTCGCTGCTCGCCCCCCGGCCACGCAGCGGCGGCCGCAACAACCGCGGCCGCATCACCAGCCGCTTCATCGGTGGCGGCCACAAGCGCCGCTACCGCATCATCGACTTCGTGCGGCGCGACAAGGCCGGCATCCCCGCCAAGGTCGCCGGGATCGAGTACGACCCGAACCGCAGCGCGAACATCGCGCTCCTGCACTACCTCGATGGCGAGAAGCGCTACATCATCGCCCCCGAGAAGCTGGCCGTCGGCAGCCGCATCGTCGCCGGTCCCGAGGCCGAGCCGGTGGTGGGGAACGCCATGCCGCTGCGCTTCGTGCCGGTCGGCGCGGTCGTCCATGCCATCGAGCTGGTCCCGGGCAAGGGCGCCCAGCTCGCGCGCAGCGCCGGCACCTCGGTCCAGATCCAGGGCCGCGACGGCGAGTACGTCACGCTGCGGCTGCCGTCCGGCGAGCTCCGCCGGGTCCACGGCGAGTGCTACGCCACCATGGGCGTGGTCGGCAACTCCGACCACAAGAACATCGTCCTCGGCAAGGCCGGCCGCAAGCGCTGGATGGGCCGCAAGCCGCACAACCGCGGCCGCTCGATGAACCCGGTCGACCACCCCCACGGCGGTGGCGAGGGCCGCTCCACCGGCGGCCGCCCGCCCGTCAGCCCCTGGGGTCAACAGGCCAAGGGCCTGAAGACGCGCGACAAGCGCAAGGTCTCGAGCCGCTTCATCGTGCGCCGACGGAAGGAGAAGTGAGTCGATGGCCCGCAGCCTGAAGAAGGGTCCGTTCATCGACGGCCATCTGCTCAAGAAGGTCGACGCCGCCAACGCCAGTGGTGACCGCCGCGTCATCAAGACCTGGAGCCGCCGCAGCACGATCGTGCCGGAGATGGTCGGTCACACGATCGGCGTCTACAACGGCCGCCAGCACGTCCCCGTGTTCGTGCAGGAGAACATGGTCGGCCACAAGCTGGGCGAGTTCTCGCCTACCCGCAACTTCCGCGGGCACAGCGGGAAGGGCTGAGCATGGCCGCTTCTGCCAAGCTCCGCATGCTGCGCTCGACGCCGCGCAAGACCCGCCTCGTCGCGGACCTCATCCGCGGCAAGGGCGTGGCCGAGGCGGAGTCGATCCTCAAGTTCACCGACCGCCGGGCGGCGGCGCCGCTGCTCAAGCTGCTCCAGAGCGCCAAGGCCAACGCGGTCAACAACCACGACATGTTCGAGGACGCCCTCGTCGTCTCCGCCGTCCAGGTGGGCGACGGGCCCACCCTGAAGCGCTACCTGCCGCGCGCCCGCGGCCGCGCCGATCTGCTGCGCAAGCGCACGAGCCACATCGAGATCACCCTGGAGGAGCGCCGTGGGTAACAAGATCAACCCGCTGGGCTTCCGCCTCGGCGTCAACAAGACCTCCTCGGCACGCTGGTACGCCGGCACCAAGACGTACCCGAAGCTGCTGCAGGAGGACGAGGCCATCCGCGCCGCCATCGTCGCCGACGTCGGCCGGGCGGGGATCTCGCGCATCGACATCGAGCGGGCCGCCCACAACGTCAACGTCACCATCACCACCGCCAAGCCGGGCGTCGTCATCGGCCGCGGCGGCGAGTCGATCAAGGCCCTGCGCACGAAACTCGACGGCGTCGTCGACGGCACCGTGTCGGTCAACGTGCAGGAGGTCGGCAACCCCAACATCGTCGCGCCCCTGGTGGCCCAACGCATCGCCGAGCAGCTCGAGCGCCGCTTCGCCTTCCGCCGAGCGATGAAGCAGGCGGTGCAGCGCACGATGGAGTCGGGCGCCCGCGGCGTCAAGATCCGTTGCTCCGGCCGCCTCGGCGGCACCGAGCAGGCGCGGCCCGAGTGGTACGCCGACGGCCGCGTGCCGCTGCAGACCCTGCGCGCCGACATCGACTACGGCACCGCCGAGGCCAAGACGACCTACGGCATCATCGGCGTCAAGGCTTGGGTCTTCCACGGCGAGATCGTCGGCGACCGCACCCGCGGCCGCGCCGTCCTGCCGCGCCCGCGCCAGGAAGACGACAAGCGCAACCGCCGCCGCCGCCCCGCGGCCCGGCGGCGCGACGGCGCGCCCGGCGGCCCCGGCGGCAAGCCCGGTCCCGGCGGCGCCCGCGCACGCGTCAGGAAGGACCGCTGAACCATGCTGCTGCCGAAACGCGTCAAGTACCGCAAGCAGATGCGCGGCCGGATGACGGGCGACACCAAGGGCGGCGACTACGTCGCCTTCGGGGACTTCGCCCTGGTGGCGATGGAGCCCGCCTGGATCAAGTCGAACCAGATCGAGGCGTGCCGCGTCACGATGAGCCGCTACTTCCGCCGCGGCGGGAAGATCTACATCCGCATCTTCCCCGACAAGCCGGTCACCAAGAAGCCGCAAGAGGTCCGCATGGGGAAGGGCAAGGGCACCGTCGAGTACTGGGTGTCGGTCGTCAAGCCGGGTCGGGTCCTGTTCGAGGTGGCCAACGTCACCGAGGAGCAGGCGCGCGAGGCCTTCCGGCTCGCGTCCCACAAGCTCCCCATCGAAGTCAAGATGGTCAAGCGCGAGGTCTACGATGAAGCCCAATGAGGCGCGCAACCTGAACGCCGAAGAGAACAAGGAGGCGGTCGCCGAGCGGCGCGAGGAGCTGCTCGATCTGCGCTTCCAAGCGGCGGTGGGCCAGGCGTCGAACCCCCGGCGGATCCGCGCCGCCAAGCGCGAGATCGCGCGGCTGCTGACGGTGGCCCGTGAGAAGGAGCAGCGGAAGTGAAGAAGGTCCTGCAGGGCCGCGTCACCTCAGACAAGGCCGACAAGACGGTCACCGTGCTGGTCGAGCGGCGCTTCAAGCACCCGCTCTACGGCAAGGTGGTCACCGTCTCCAAGAAGTACCTCGCCCACGACGAGACCAACGCGTACGGGACGGGCGACTTGGTGGAGATCATGGCGGCGCGCCCGGTGAGCCGGCGCAAGCGCTTCGTGGTCACCCGCCTGGTCGAGAAGGCGCGAGCCTGACGCCATGATCCAACAGGAGACATTCCTCGACGTGGCCGACAACTCCGGCGCCCGCCGCATCCAGTGCATCCGCGTGCTCGGCACCGGGCAGCAGTGGGTCGGCGGCGTCGGCGACATCATCGTCGCTGCCGTCAAGGACGCGATCCCGCACGCCGCCGTCAAGAAGGGCGACGTGGTCAAGGCGGTCATCGTCCGGACGAAGAAGGAGATCAACCGCGCGGACGGCTCGTCGATCCGTTTCGACAGCAACGCCGCGGTGATCATCAACGCCCAGAACGAGCCGCGCGGCACCCGCGTGTTCGGGCCGGTCGCGCGCGAGCTGCGCGACAAGAGGTTCATGCGCATCGTGTCGCTGGCCCCGGAGGTGCTGTGATGGCACGCAACGCGATCGGCGCCAAGATCGTCGGCAAGCCCGCCGGCGTCAAGCTGCGCCTCAAGAAGGGCGACCAGGTGCGGGTGATGTCCGGCAAGCACCGCGGCGCCGAGGGCGAGGTCCTGCGCGTCGACCACGACAAGGGTCGTGTGCTGATCAAGAACGTGGCCATCATCAAGAAGGCGCAGAAGCCCACCCAGGAGAACCCCCGCGGCGGCTTCAAGGAGCAAGAGTCGCCGATCCACGCCAGCAACGTCCGCGTGCTGGATCCGAAGACGAACGAGCCGACGCGCATCCGCAGCCAGGTGCTGCCGGATGGCCGAAAGGTGCGCGTGGCCGTCAAGTCCGGCACCGTGCTCGACGAGTGAGGTTGTGATGCAGAAGGTCGACCTCCCCATCAAGCGGCTTTACGCCGACGTCATGCCGCAGCTCACCGAGCGGCACGGCTACACCAACGTCATGGCGGTCCCCAAGGTCGAGAAGATCGTCCTGAACATGGGCGTCGGCGAGGCCCGCGAGGACAGCAAGGTGCTGGAGAAGGCCAGCCGCGACCTGGCCAACATCGCGCTGCAGCGCCCCGTCATCACCAAGGCGAAGAAGTCGGTGTCCAACTTCAAGCTGCGCGCCGGCATGAGCGTCGGGCTCAAGGTCACCCTGCGCGGCGAGCGCATGTGGGCCTTCCTCGACAAGCTCATCAACGTCGCCCTCCCGCGCGTGCGCGACTTCCGCGGCATCAGCGCCAACGCCTTCGACGGGCGCGGCAACTACAGCCTCGGTCTGCGTGAGCAGCTGGTGTTCCCGGAGATCAGCTACGACCAGGTCGACGCCACCCGCGGCATGGACGTCACGATCGTCACCACGGCCAAGACGGACGAAGAGGCGAAGAGCCTCCTCGAGCTGCTCGGCATGCCGTTCCGCAAGTAAAGGAGCACGGATGGCCACCAAAGCCCACATCGCCAAGTCGAGCCGGACGCCCAAGTACGCGGTGCGCACGGTGCGTCGCTGCAGCCGTTGCGGCCGCGCCCGGAGTTACCTGCGCGACTTCGGCCTGTGTCGCATCTGTGTTCGCGAGATGGCCCACAAGGGCTACCTGCCCGGCGTCATCAAGGCGTCCTGGTAACGAGGGATAACCGAGACATCGTTTTCATGGGCCGAAGGTCGGGTCGCTTGACCCGAAACCACGCCCGGAACGGAACCGCATGCAGACAGATCCGATCGCCGACATGCTGACGCGCATCCGCAACGCCGCGGCCATCGCCAACGCGACGGTCGACGTGCCCGCCAGCACCTTCAAGCATGCCCTGGCCGAGTTGCTGGTGCGCGAGGGCTACCTCAAGTCCGTCGAGCGCGTGAGCGAGGCCGGGCACCCCGTGCTGCGCATCGGGCTGAAGTACGGCCCCAAGCGCGCCTCGATCATCCACGAGATCAAGCGCGTCTCCAAGCCCGGCCGACGCGCGTACGCCAAGGCCAAGCAGGTGCCCGTGGTGCGTGGCGGTCTCGGCATCGCCGTGATCTCCACCCCGCAGGGCCTGCTGGTCGACCGCGATGCCCGCCGCAAGAACGTCGGCGGCGAGGTCGTCTGCGAGGTGTGGTGATGAGCCGCATCGGCCGCTCGCCGATCCCTCTGCCCACGGGCGTGGAGCTCGACGTCCGCCCCGGGCACGTCACCGTCAAGGGCCCCAAGGGCACGCTCGAGGTCGACATCAGCCCGCGCCTCACCGTCGCCGTCGAGAACGGCGAGGCGCTGGTGCGCCGACCCGGTGACGCCCGCAGCGACCGCGCCCAGCACGGCCTCGCCCGCTCGCTCATCGCCAACGCCGTCACCGGCGTCAGCGAGGGCTTCTCGAAGAACCTCGAGATCCAAGGGGTCGGCTACCGCTGCGCCATGAAGGGCAGCACCCTCGAGCTCTCGTTGGGCTTCTCGCACCCGGTCGTGGTCGAGCCGCCGGCCGGCGTCACGATCGTCGCGCCCGAGCCGACGAAGATCACCGTCTCGGGCATCGACAAGCAGCTGGTCGGCCAAGTGGCCGCCAACATCCGCGCGCTGCGCTCGCCCGACAGCTACCACGGCAAGGGTGTCCGCTACCAAGGCGAATACGTCAAGCTCAAGCCCGGCAAGGCCGCGGCGCGTTGAGGGGTTAGGACGCGATGAAAACGCTCACCGCCAGAGACCGCCGCACCTACCGCACCCGCCGCCGGATCGTCCGGCCGGTCGCGACCGACAGAGCGCGCCTGACGGTCTTCCGCAGCGCGCGGCACATCTACGCCCAGGTCATCGACGACGCCCGTGGCGTCACCGTGGCCGAGGCCAACAGCAAGTCGCTCGCCCCGAGTGGCGACAAGACCGCCCAAGCCAAGGCCGTGGGCGCCGCGCTGGCCGAGCGCGCGCTGGCCGCCGGCATCCGCCGCGTCGTGTTCGACCGTGGCCCGTTCCGCTACCACGGCCGCGTCAAGGCGCTCGCCGAGGGTGCCCGCGAGGGAGGCCTGGAGTTCTGATGGCAGACACCGACTTCGAAGACAAGGTCATCTTCATCCGCCGCACCGCCAAGACCTACAAGGGCGGTCGCCGGTTCCGGTTCGGCGCCATGGTCGTCATCGGCGACCGCAACGGCCGCGTCGGCCTCGGGCTCGGCAAGGCGAAGGAGGTGCCGGTCGCGGTCCAGAAGGGCCAGTACGTCGCGCGCCGCAACCTCATCGACGTGCCGATCGAGGATCCGGGCACGATCCCACACGAGGTGCGGGGCCAGCACGGCACCAGCTCGGTGATGCTCAAGCCCGCGGGCGCCGGCACCGGCGTCATCGCCGGCTCCGTGCCGCGCGCGATCGTCGAGCTCGCCGGCTACCGCAACCTGCTCACCAAGGAGCTGGGCTCCCGCAACCAGACCAACGTCGCCTATGCCGTCATCGACGGCCTCAAGCAGCTCAAGACCTTCGAGGAGTCGAAGCGCGAGCGGGAGCTGGCCGAATGAGGATCACGCTCAAACGCTCGCTCATCGGCGTCGACAAGTACCAGCGCGCCACGGTCTTCGCGCTCGGTCTGCGCAAGATCGGCGACACCCGCGAGGTCGCGGACAGCCCCGACGTGCGCGGCATGGTGCGCAAGGTCGCATACCTCCTCGAGATCGAAGGGCAGGGTCCAGCGTGAAACTCAACGAGCTCAAGCCTGCCGCCGGCAGCAAGAAGACGCGGCGTCGCGTCGGCCGCGGCCTGGGCAGCGGGCGCGGCAAGACCGCCGGCCGCGGCCAGAAGGGCCAGTCCAGCCGCTCCGGCTTCAGCCAGGGCGCCGGCTGGGAGGGTGGCCGCTCGCGCCTCATCATGCGGCTGCCGAAGCGCGGCTTCACCCGCGTGCAGGTGCCCGTCCAGATCGTCAACGTCGGTGACTTGGGCGGCTTCGAAGAGGGCACCCCGATCGACGTCGAGACGCTCGTGGCCGTCGGCCTGGTGCGTCACCTGACGCGCCCGGTCAAGTTGCTCGCCGGCGGCGTCCTCGAGGTCCGCGGCCTGCAGATCGAGGTCGACGCCTGCAGCGCCGCCGCCGCCCGTGCCGTCGCCGACCTCGGCGGCAGCGTGACCGTGGCCAGCGCCGAAGAGGCCGAGGCCGAACCCGCGGTCGCGGCCGCAACCGAGGCTGCGTCCTCTAGCGAGGCCGCGTCCTCTGGCGAGGCCGCGTCCTCTGTCCAGGCCGACGAGCCAGGGACCACGGAGAGCGCCTGATGCTCGCAGCGTTTCGGAATGCCATGGTCATTCCGGACTTGCGGGCGAAGCTGCTCGTGACGATCGGCCTGCTGTCGATCTACCGGCTCATGGTGTTCATCCCCACGCCGGGCATCGACATCGAGCGCCTGCGCGCCGGGGCGTTCGGCCAGGGCGACGTGTTCACGCTGCTGAACTTCATCTCCGGCGGGAACTTCGAGGTCTTCTCGATCGCCGCGTTGGGGGTCATCCCCTACATCACGGCGAGCATCATCATCCAGCTGCTCACCAGCACCTACCCGCCGCTCGAGAAGCTGGCGAAGGAGGGCGAGGAGGGCCGCAAGAAGATCACGCAGTTCACGCGTTACGGCGCGATCGCCCTGGCCGCCGTGCAGTCGGTGTTCCTGGCGATCGCCCTGCTCGGCCCCTCGGGCGCCCTCAAGATCGGCTGGGCCAACGGCCCGTTCTTCTGGTTCATCGTGCTCGTCACCCAAGTCGCCGGCGTGTCGCTGGTCATCTGGCTGGGCGAGAAGATCACCGAGCACGGGATCGGCAACGGGATCTCGCTGGTCATCTACGCGGGCATCGTCGCCGCGTTCCCCGGCGCGCTCACCCAACAGTTCCTGCTGATCGGGCGCGGCGAGGCCAACGTCTTCGGCCTCATCATCTTCTTCGCGCTGCTGATCGTGGCGATCTCCGGCATGGTGCTGGTGCAGCAGGCGGAGCGCCGCATCCCGGTGCAGTACGCCCGCAAGGTCGTCGGGCGCAAGGTGATGGGCGGCCAGTCGACCTACATCCCGCTGCGCCTCAACGCCGCCGGCGTCATCCCGATCATCTTCGCGGTCTCGATCATGATCCTGCCGCAGACGCTCATCGGCTCGTTCCCCGAGGTGCTGTGGCTGCAGGCGATCGGCGCCTGGTTCAACCCCGCGCAGTGGCAGGGGCTGCTGGTGTCGACCGCGCTCATCGTCGCCTTCACCTACTTCTACACGCAGATCAGCTTCGACCCGCGGCGCATCTCCGAGAACCTGCGCGAGTACGGCGGCTTCGTCCCCGGCGTCCGCCCGGGCCAGCCGACCACCGAACACCTCGCCCGCATCACCGGCCGCATCACGCTCTGGGGCGCGCTGTTCCTCGGCGCCGTCAACGCGCTTCCGCAGACCCTGGCGTGGATCACCGGCGCCGGACAGCTCAGCTTCGTGTTCTCCGGCATCGGCCTGCTGATCATGGTCGGCGTGGCGCTCGACACGCTGCGCCAGCTCGAGTCGCAGCTGATGATGCGCCACTACGAGGGCTTCGTCTCCAAGGGCCGCATCCGCGGTCGCGGACGGAGGTTCTGATGACCGCCAAGGGCCACGAAGTCGTGCTCCTCATGGGCCCCCCCGGGGCCGGCAAGGGCACCCAGGCCGCCCGCGTGGCGGTCGCCCGCGACCTCACCAAGCTCTCGACCGGCGACATGCTGCGCGCCCACGTCGGCGCCGGCACCGAACTCGGCCGCCGCGCGAAGGCGATCATGGACGCCGGCGAGCTCGTCCCCGACGACGTCATCATCGGCATGGTGCGCTCGGAGCTCGAGGCGGCCGACGGCATCCGCTTCCTGCTCGACGGCTTCCCCCGGACCTCGGCCCAGGCGGCGTCGCTCGACGCGCTGCTCGCCGAGCTCGGCGCCTCCGTCACCGCCGCCGTCGCCATCGAGGCGGACGACGACGAGCTGGTGCGGCGCATGCTCAACCGCGCCCAGGAGGAGGGTCGCTCCGACGACAACGAGGAGACGATCCGCAACCGCATGGCCGTCTACCACCGGCAGACCAAGCCGCTGCTCGACTACTACCGCGGCCAGGGCAAGCTGCGCGTCGTCGACGGCATCGGCAGCGTAGACGAGGTCAGCGAGCGCATCCGGCAGGCGCTACCGTGACGCGGGGTCCCGCGTGATCCACCTCAAGCGGCGCGCAGAGCTCGAGGTCATGGCCGAGGCCGCGCGGGTCAACCGCGAGGCGCTCGACGCCGTCGCCGCGGCCGTGGCCCCAGGGGTCACGACCGCCGAGTTGAACGCGATCGCCGAGGATGCTATCCTCTCGCGCGGCGGCCGCCCGGCCTTCAAGGGCTATAAGGGCGCCTCCGCCACGCCGTTCCCGGGCACGCTCTGCACGTCGGTCAACGAAGTGGTCGTCCACGGCATCCCGGACGACCGACCGCTCCGCGACGGCGACATCGTGTCCGTCGACATCGGGACCTTCTACCGGGGGTTCGCCGCCGACCAGGCGCGCACGTTCGCCATCGGCGACGTCCCCGAGGAGGCGCGCCGCCTCATCGCCGCCACCGAGCGCTCGCTCGAGGCCGGCATCGCGGCGGCGCAAGCAGGCAACCGTCTGGGCGACGTTTCCGCGGCCATCCAGGGCGTCGTCGAGGCGGAAGGTTTCTGGGTCGTGCGCGAGTTCGTCGGGCACGGCATCGGTCGGGCGTTCCACGAGGACCCCGAGGTCCCCAACCTCGGCCGCGCCGGCACCGGCCCCGTCCTACGCCCCGGTCTCGTCCTCGCCATCGAGCCGATGGTGACCACCCGCTCCACCCGGGTGATCGTACTGGACGATGGCTGGACGGCACCCACCGCGGACGGATCGCTCGCCGCGCACGTCGAGCACACCGTGGCCATCACCGAAGACGGCCCCTGGGTGCTCACCGCGAAAGATCGGGTCCCGGCGTCGGCCGTGGCCCCCAGGAGGTAGGCATGGCGCGAAGAAGGTTCACCGGCCCTCCCAAGCCGCGCCGCGACGAGGAGACCACGCAGGACACCATCCGCACGGAGGGTGTCGTCCTCGAGGCGCGACCCAACACGACCTTCTTGGTCCAGTTGGACGCCGGGCCGGAGATCCTCGCCCACGTGGGCGGCAAGATGCGCCGGCACTACATCCGCATCCTCCCGGGCGACCGGGTCGTCATCGAGATCAGCACGTACGACCCCGAGAAGGGTCGCATCGTCTACCGCAAGTAGGAGACCGACCATGAAGGTCCGCGCGTCCGTCAAACCCATGTGCGACAAGTGCAAGGTGATCCGTCGCCACGGGCGGGTCTACGTGATCTGCTCGGTCAACCCGAAGCACAAGCAGAGGCAGGGATAACGCATGGCCCGAATCTCCGGCATCGACCTCCCGCGCGAGAAGCGCATCGAGCACGCGCTTCCGTACATCTACGGGGTGGGCATCTCGCGCTCACGCCAGATCCTCACCGAGGCCGGCGTCGACCCCGACGTCCGCGTCAAGGACCTGGCCGAGACCGAGGTCGCCAAGATCCGCGAGGTCATCGACCGCAGCTTCAAGGTCGAGGGCGACCTGCGCCGCGAAGTGCAGCTCAACATCAAGCGCCTCATGGACATCGGCTGCTACCGCGGCCTGCGCCACCGCCGCGGCCTGCCCGTGCGTGGCCAGTCCACCAAGACCAACGCACGCACCCGCAAGGGTCCGCGCCGCACCGTCGCCGGCAAGAAGCGGGCGCCGAAGAAGTAAGGGGACCCTGACGCATGGCCAAGAGCAGCAAGTCCACCAAGAGCACCAAGAAGCGCGTCAAGCGCAGCCTCGCGGAGGGCAAGGCCTTCATCCACGCGAGCTACAACAACACCATCGTCACGATCACGGACACCGACGGCAACACCGTCGCCTGGTCCTCGTCGGGCTCGATCGGCTACAAGGGCTCCAAGAAGGGGACCCCGTACGCCGCCCAGCTCGCCGCCGCCGACGCCACCCGCAAGGCGCAGAACATGGGCCTCAGCCAGCTCGACATCGTCATCCGCGGCACAGGCTCTGGCCGCGAGCAGGCGATCCGGTCGATCCAGGGCACCGGCGTGAACGTCCGCAGCATCGTCGACGACACCCCCACCCCGCACAACGGGTGCCGCCCGCGCAAGCGCAAGCTGCGCTGATCGGACGGAAGGAGACAGCATGGGTCGATACCGAGGTCCGATCGTCAAGATCAGCCGGCGCGAAGGCGTGAACCTGGTCGAGTCGCCGAAGGTCCAGAAGTACATGGAACGGCACCCCTACCCGCCCGGCCAGCACGGCCAGCGGCGGCGGCGCAAGCCGTCGGACTACGCCGTCCGACTGCGCGAGAAGCAGAAGCTGCGCTTCTACTACAACATGAGCGAGAAGCAGTTCGCGAACCTGTTCGCCGAGGCGTCCAAGAAGACCGGCGCCACCGGGGCCGTGTTCCTGCAGCTGCTCGAGTCGCGGCTCGACAACGTCGTCTACCGCATGGGCATCGCCAGCACCCGCAGGCAGGCGCGCCAGTTCGTCGCCCACGGCCACATCATGGTCAACGGGCACCGGGTCGACGTGCCGTCGTACCGGGTCGACCCCGGCGACACCATCGAGGTCCACGCGCGCGCCCGCAAGATCGACTTCATCCGTGAGAACCTCGAGGCGCGGCGCCGCGGCAAGCAGCTGCCCTGGCTCGAGTTCGACGCGGAGACGATGAAGGGGACGTTCAAGCATCGGCCCTCGCGCGAGGACATCGTGGTGCCGGTCAACGAACTCCAGGTCATCGAGTACTACTCGCGCTGAGGGGGACGGAGATCACGGTGCAGATCATCCCGGAGTTCAAGGCCAAGACCACGGACGACTACGGCGAGTTCGTCGTCGAACCGCTGGCGCGCGGCTACGGCGTCACCCTCGGCAACCCGCTGCGGCGCATCCTCCTCTCGTCGGTGCCCGGCACGGCCGTCACCAGCGTGTACATCGAGGACGTGCTGCACGAGTTCTCGACCATCGAAGGCGTCACCGAGGACGTCATGCAGATCATCCTCCACCTCAAGGAGTTGGTGGTGAAGCTGTACGACGACGACCCGGTCACCCTCACGCTGCGCAAGGAGACCCCCGGCGCCGTGACCGCCGCCGACTTCGACGTGCCGGTCGGCGCGGAGGTCGTCAACCCCGAGCTGCACATCGCCACGCTCGGCAAGGGCGGCAAGCTCGTCATGGAGGTGCGCGTCGAGCCCGGCGTCGGCTACGTCCCCGCCGACATCCACGGCACCAAGGACCGCATCAACTCGATCCCCGTCGACGCCCTCTTCACCCCCGTGCGGCGCGTCGCCTACCGGGTCGAGGACACCCGCGTCGGCCAGAAGACCGACCTCGACCGACTCGTGCTGCGCGTGTGGACCGACGGCAGCGTCGATCCGCGCACGGCGCTCGACCACGCCGTCGAGACGCTCCGCACCCAGCTCAACGTGTTCAACGGCGAGATGGCGGAGCTCGAGCCGGACCAGGTGCCGGTCATGACCATCCCCACGAAGGCCCCCGAGGCCGTGGCGGCCGCCCCCGAGCCGGTGCGCATGAGCCTCGAGAGCCTGCAGCTCTCCTCGCGCGTGCTGCACTCGCTGCAGGAAGAGGGGATCGACTCCGTCGACGCCCTCCTCGCCCTCAGCGAGCGCGACCTCAAGAAGGTCGGCGGCGTCGGCGAGAAGAGCCTCGAGGAGATCAAGGAGCGCCTCGCGGCCAGCGGCCTGAGGCTCAAGGAGTAACCGATGCGCCACCTGTCCGCCGGCCGCAAGCTGAACATGAACAGCAGCCACCGCGTCGCGCTCGCGCGCTCGCAGGCGACCGCGCTGTTCCGCCACGGCCGCATCAAGACCACCCTCACGAAGGCCAAGAACCTCCAGCCCTTCGTCGAGAAGCTCATCACCACCGCCCGCGGCGGCGACCTTCACGCCCGCCGCCTCATCTCCCGCGACATCCACGACGTCGAGGTGCAGCGCAAGCTCATGAACGAGATCGCGCCGCGGTACGCGGAGCGGCCCGGGGGCTACACGCGCATCTACCGCCTCGGCACCCGCCGGGGGGACGCCACGCAGGAGGCGTACATCGAGCTCGTCGCGGACGAGTAGCCCTGTTCGTTGAACGCGGGGGCCGGCCCCCGCTTCGTGATGGGGGCTCGCGCGCGGGTCGTCGTGGGT
>JAHYJQ010000051.1 GCA_019429025.1 Trueperaceae bacterium
CCGTCGCCTACATCGAGGACGTCGGCCGCGCCGTGGCCGAGCTCGCTACCCGCGACGAGGCCCTGGGCCGCGTCTGGATCGCCCCGCACGCGCCCGCGCGCACGCAGCGCGAGATGGTCGCCATCGCGGCCGCGGCGGCCGGCGTCGAGCCGCGCGCGAGCGGCATGGGCCCGCTGATGATGCGCCTCGGCGGCCTGTTCGTCCCGATGGCGCGCGAGATGGTCGAGATGCTGTACCAGTTCACGCGGCCCTTCGAGGTCGACTCGAGCCGCATCGAGCGCGACCTCGGACTGACCGCCACGCCCCTCGAGGAGGGGCTGGCGCGCACGGTCGCCTGGTACCGCGCGCGGGGCGCCGCGGGCGAGCCGCACGGCGCCCAGCCGCACGAGGTCATCGACGGGGGGACGCTGCCGCCGACGCGGGCGTGAGCGACGCCATCAACCCACCCCAACCTCGGCCCGCACCCGCGGCGCCACCTCGGTCCCCAGCAGCTCGATGGCGCGCAGCACCTGCGCGTGCGGCAGCGTGCCCAGGCCCACCTGGAACAGCGCGCGTCGGTGCCCGAACAGCTGGTGCTGGGCGATGAGCTTGTCCGCCACCTGCTCGGGGTCGCCGACGAACAGCGAGCCGCGCGGCTCGCGCAGCGCGTCGAACTGCGCGCGCGTCAGCGGCGGCCAGCCGCGCTCGCGGCCGATGCGGCCCATCACCGCCGCGTAGGGCGGGAAGGCGACGTCGGCCGCCGCCTGCGAGGTCGGCGCGAGGAAGGCGTGGCCGGTGACCGCGAGCGGCGCCGCGGCGGGGTCGTGGCCCGCCTCGCGCAGCGCCCGACGGTGGATCTCGGCGAAGGGCACGAAGCGCTCGGGCAGCCCGCCGATGATCGCCAGCGCCATGGGCAGGCCCAGGCTGCCCGCGCGCCAGGCCGATTCGGGGGTGCCGCCGACGCCGACCCACACGGGCAGCGGGTCCTGCAGCGGTCGCGGGTGGACCTCCTGGCCGGTCAGCGCCGCGCGATGGCTTCCCTGCCAGTGCACCGCCGTCGACGCGCGGACGGCGAGCAGCAGGTCGAGCTTCTCGGCGAAGAGCCGGTCGTAGTCCGCCAGGTCGAAGCCGAACAGGGGGAACGACTCGACGAAGGAGCCGCGCCCGACCAGGACCTCGGCGCGCCCGCCGGACAGCAGGTCGAGGGTGGCGAAGCGCTGGAAGACGCGGATGGGGTCGTCGGAGGAGAGCACGGTGACGGCCGACGTCAGGCGGATGCGCTCGGTGCGCGCGGCGATCGCGGCCAGCGCCACCTCCGGCGCGGAGACGATGAAGTCCGCGCGGTGGTGCTCGCCGAGGCCGAACACGTCGAGCCCGACCTGCTCGGCCAGCACGGCCTCCTCGACGATCTGGCGCATGCGTTCCGTGGGGGAGACGGTCGCGCCGGTGACGGGGTCGGGCCCGTGGTCGCCGAAGGTGAAGACGCCGAGTTCGAAGGTGTGGGGCATGGCGGCCATCATCGCAGGCGAAATCATCGGTTGACAGCCGTCCGGACGACCATCTACGCTAATACTCACAAGTTACGTTAATATTATCAGAAGCGAGCACGAACGGGATTAGCGAGGGCCCCCGGGCATGGCGGACGAACTCCAGAGGCGCGTGCGACTCGCGCAGATGGCCGAGCTCTACTACCACCAACGGTGGACGCAGAGCGCGATCGCCGAGCGCTTCGGGCTCTCGACGATGCAGATCTCCCGACTCCTGCGCGAGGCCCAGCAGTCGGGCGTCGTCGAGTTCCGCATCCACCACCCGCTGCCGGTCGATCAAGAGGCCGCCCGCGAACTGCAGCGCCGCTTCGGGCTCAAGAGCGTGCTGGCCGTGCGCAGCTCGCGACCGGAGCAGGTCAAGGCCGACGTCGCCAGCGCGGGCGCGCACCACGTCGTCGCGCTGCTGGAGCCGGGACGCACGCTGGCGGTCGCCTGGAGCTCCACCCTGGCGCTGCTCGCGCAGGCGCTCCCGTACCAGCCGGTCGAGGGCCTCGAGGTGGTGCAGATGCTCGGCGCCCTGTCGCCGTCGGCCGACCAGTACAACCCGTACGACGCCCTCGTGCGGATCGGTGCGCAGTTGGGGGCGCGGATGCACCCGCTGCACGCGCCCACCGTGCTGCAGTCGAAGGCGGCCCGCGACGCGCTGGTCGACGACCCGGCGGTCAAGGACGTGCTCGACATGGCGCGGGCGGCGGACTACGCCCTCTGTGGCATCGGCACCGCCGGCGACGACTCCACCTTCTACCGGATGGGGTACCTGTCGCGCGCCGAGCTGGACGCGCTGCGTGCGCAGGGCGTCGTCGGCGACGTGCTCGGACGCTTCATCGACGGCGACGGCCGGCCGGTGCCCTGGACGCACGCCGAGACGCTCGTCTCGCTCGACTTGGGCGAGCTGAAGCGGATCCCGCAGGTGATCGCCGTGGCGGCCGGGCCCTCCAAGGTCCAGCCCGTGCTCGGCGCCCTGCGCGGTGGCTACCTGTCGCACCTGATCACGGACGCCGAGACGGTGCGGAGGCTCTTGGAGATCGGCGACCCGCTCGCCGTTCGCTGAACGACATGGGAGGAGCAAGCGTGTACAGGCCGTTGGATGTGGACAGCGTCATCCAGTACGTCAGGGACCACCCGCAGGCGGGGGCCCACGTCGACACGGGCGGCGAGCTCGAGGCGATCGAGGTCGGTGACGGCAACCTGAACCTCGTGTTCAAGGTGTTCGACCGCACCTCCGAGCGCAGCTTGCTGCTCAAGCAGGCGTTGCCCTACGTCCGGGCGGCCGGTCCTTCGTGGCCGATGCCCGCCGAGCGCGCGGGCTTCGAGGCGCGGGCGCTGGCGATCGAGCACCGGGCCGCCCCGGGTCTGGTGCCGGAGCCGTACTGGTTCGACGAGGCGCTGAAGCTCAACGCGATGGAGAACCTGGCCGACCATCGGGTGATTCGCTTCCCGATGATGGAGGGCAAGCGCTACCGCGACCTCGGCCAGACGATCGGCGACTTCCTGGCGCGCACCCTGTACGCCACCAGCGACTTCGCCCTCGACACCGCCGACAAGCGCGAGATCATGCGGGGCTTCTTCAACGTCGAGCTGTGCCGCATCACCGAGGACCTGGTCTTCACCGAGCCCTACCTCCCCGACGCCCCGCGCAACCGCTGGAACCCGCGCATCGACGCCGACGTCGCCGACTTCCAGGCCGACGAGGAGCTGAAGGCGGAGGCCGCGAAGCTCAAGTACCGCTTCATGAACGCCACGCAGGCGCTGGTCCACGGCGACCTCCACACCGGCAGCATCATGGCCAACGACCACGACATCCGGGTGATCGACCCCGAGTTCGCCTTCTTCGGGCCGATGGGCTTCGACATCGGCGCGTTCATCGGCAACCTGTGGCTCAGCGGCGCCTCGCACGAGGCCCACTCGCCGGACGCGGAGGCCCGGGCGTCGTACCGGCGGTACCTCATCGGGGAGGCCAGGGCGGCCTGGGCGACCTTCGAGGCGGGCTTCCGCGACCGTCTGCGCGAGGTCAGCAGCCCCTCCTGGTCGAGCCCGGCCTTCCAGGACGACTTCATCGCCTCCGTGCTGCGGGACACCGCCGGCTACGCCGGCTGCAAGATGCTGCGCCGCATCGTCGGCTTCGCCCACGTCGCCGACCTCGATTCGATCGAGGACTTGGACGACCGGGCCCGCGCCGAGCGCATCGCCATCCGCATCGGGCGCCGGCTGGTCACCGAGCACGCCCGCGTCGCGGCGTTCGACGACATCGTGGCGATCGCCGCCGATGCCATGGAGGTGCGCGATGCCTGACCGTGTGCAAGCCGTCGACTTCCAGGCCGGCAAGCTGGTCCTGCTCGACCAGACGCTGCTGCCGTCCGAGAAGACGTTCCTCCACCTCGACGACGTCGCCGACGTGTGGGAGGCGATCAAGCTGCTGCGCGTGCGCGGGGCGCCCGCGATCGGCGGCGCCGCCGCCTACGGCCTCTACCTCGGCGTCCGCGGCGTGCCCGACGACGCCGGCATGCCCGCCTTCATGGCCAAGCTGCGCGAGGTCCGCGACTACCTGGCCTCGTCGCGTCCCACCGCCGTCAACCTGTTCTGGGCGCTCGACCGGCTGGTCGGCGTGGCCGAGGCCGCCACAGGCGACGACGTCGCCGCGCTCAAGGCGCGCCTGCTCGACGAGGCCCACGCCATCAAGGCCGAGGACGAGGCGATGTGCCGCGCGATCGGCGAGCATGCCCTGACGCTGTTCGACGGCGTCGACGCCGTGCTGACGCACTGCAACGCCGGCAGCCTGGCCACGATGGGCATCGGCACGGCGCTGGCCCCCGTCTACCTGGCCGCGGAGCAGGGCCGAACGATCCACGTCTTCTCCGACGAGACCCGGCCGCTGCTGCAGGGCGCCCGCATCACCACCTGGGAGCTCGACCAGGCCGGCCTGCCGGTGACCCTGATCACCGACGGCATGGCCGCCACGGTCATGCGCCGGGGCAAGGTGCAGGCGGTCATCGTCGGCACCGACCGCGTCGCGGCCAACGGCGACGTCGCCAACAAGATCGGCACCTACGGCGTCGCCATCCTCGCCCACGAGCACGGCATCCCCTTCTACGTGGCGGCGCCGAGCTCCACGATCGACTTCGCGACGCCCGACGGCGACGCGATCGAGATCGAGGAGCGCGACCCGGACGAGGTCCGCCGCCTCGGCGGGCGGCAGACCGCGCCGGCGGACATCGGCGTGTTCAACCCGGCCTTCGACGTCACCCCCGCGCGTTACGTGACCGCCATCGTCACCGAGAAGGGCGTGGTGACCGCGCCCTACCCGGAGAACCTGCGCAAGGTGGTGCTCGGTGGCTGAGTCCAGCACACGGGCGAGCCGACGACGGCGGGGGAGCCCGCGATGAGGAGCCTGTGGGACGACCGCGAGGCCCGGGCGCACGACGGCCCGCTGGGCCAGCGCGTGTACGCCTCGCGCCTGCTCGGCCGCGACCCGTCGCTCGTCCTCCATGGGGGCGGCAACACCTCGGTGAAGGTGGTCGAGCCCGACATCTTCGGCGAGCCGGAACGGCTGCTCTACCTCAAGGGCAGCGGCCGCGACCTGCGGACGATCGACGCCGACGGCTTCGCCCCGGTCCGGCTCGCGCCGCTGCTGCGCCTCGCCGGCCTCGAGGTGCTCTCCGACGTCGACATGGGCCGCGAGCTGCGCAAGGCGCTCGCCGATCCCGCCGCGCCGCAGCCCTCGGTGGAGGCGCTGCTGCACGCCTCGATCCCGGCGGCCTTCGTCGACCACAGCCACGCCGACGCCGTGCTCGCCATCAGCAACACCGAGGGCGGCGAGGCCCGCATCCGCGAGATCTACGGCGACGACGTGGTGGTCATGTCCTACGTCATGCCCGGTTTCCGGCTGGCGAAGGCCTTCGTCGAGGGCCCCGCGAGGCAGATCGGTGCCGACACCCTGGGGGTCGTGCTGCTGCACCACGGCGTGATCACCTTCGGCGAGAGCGCCCGGGAGTCCTACGAGCGGATGATCGCGCTGGTCGACCGGGCCGAGGCCTACCTCGACCGCCGCGGCGCCTGGGTGCTGGCGGTGCCACAGCCCGTGCCGCTGCCGGGCAACCAGCGCCTGGAGCTGGCGCGCCTGCGCGCCGACCTCTCGCGCGCCGCCGGGCGGCCCATGCTCGTTCGGTCCCACCAGGGGCCGCTCGAGATCGCCTTCGCGCGGCGCGACGACCTTGCCGAGATCGCGCAGCAGGGGCCGGTCACGCCCGACCACGTGATCCGCACCAAGCGCGTACCGCTGCTCGGCCGCGACGTCGAGGGCTACGCCCTGGCGTACCGCGGGTACGTCCAGGAGATGGCCGCTGGTGACGCCGAGCCGCTCGCCGAGGTCGATCCGGCGCCCCGCGTGGTGCTCGATCCGGAGCTGGGCTTCCTCGCCGTGGGGACCGACGCCGAGGACGCCGTCGTCACCGGCGACCTCTACCGGCACACGATCGAGGTGATCCTGCGGGCCACGGCCCTGGGCGGCTACCGCGCGCTGCCGGCCCGCGACGTGTTCGAGGTCGAGTACTGGTACCTGGAGCAGGCCAAGTTGCGGCGCCCCGGCGGCGACCCCGAGTTCCGCGGCGAGGTGGCGCTCGTGACCGGCGCCGCGTCGGGCATCGGCAAGGCCTGCGTCGCGTCCCTGCTCGAGCGCGGTGCGGCGGTCGTCGGGCTCGACCTGCAGGCGTCGATCGAGACCACCTTCGACGACCCCGCCTACCTCGGCCTGGTGTGCGACGTGACCGACGAGGCGCAGGTCGAGGCCGCGTTCGAGCGTACGGCGCGCGCCTTCGGCGGGCTCGACATGCTGGTGCTGAACGCCGGCATCTTCCCGCCGGCGAAGCCGATCGTCGAGCTCGAGCCGGCGACCTGGCGTCGCGTCATGGGCGTGAACCTCGACGCCAACTTGACGTTCCTGCGCCACGCCCACCCGCTGCTGGCGCTCGCCCCCCACCGCGGCCGGGTCGTGGTGATCGGCTCGAAGAACGTGCCGGCGCCGGGTCCCGGGGCGGCGGCGTACTCGGCCTCCAAGGCTGCGATGAACCAGCTCGCCAGGATCGTGGCTCTGGAGTGGTCGCGCGATGGGATCCGCATCAACAGCGTGCACCCGGACGCCGTGTTCGACACGGCGCTGTGGACCGAGGAGCTGCTGGCCTCGCGCGCCAAGCACTACGGCATGACGGTGGAGGCCTACAAGCGCAAGAACCTGTTGCGGGTCGAGGTCACCAGCCACCACGTGGCGGAGATGGTGGCGGCGATGTGTGGGTCCCTCTTCGCGTGCACGACCGCCGGGCAGGTGCCCATCGACGGCGGCAACGAGCGGGTCATCTGATGCGGGGCCCGATCGGAACGAGCGCGTGGACGACGCCGAGTCAGAGGCGCGGCGACGAAGCAGCGAGGCGGGTCGCACAGCCCGCGAGTTCACTTGGAGGTGAGGCATGAAGGCCACATTCGCGCGGGCTAGGGCACGTCGGGGAAGGGTCGGGCGAGTACGGTGAGCGCGGCTGTGAACGCGCCGGCGAGCACGGCCGGAACTGCCCCGCTGCTGCAGATGCGCGGCATCAGCAAGCACTTCGGCGGCCTGCAGGCGCTGAAGGACGTCGACCTGACGCTCCACGCCGGCGAGCTGCTCGCCATCGTGGGCGACAACGGCGCGGGCAAGTCGACGCTGATCAAGGTCCTCACCGGCGTGTACCCGCCGGACGGGGGTTCGATCAGCCTGGACGGCCAGCCGGTGCGCGTCCCCAGCAGGCGGGCATCGATCGACCTGGGCATCGACGCCGTGTACCAGAACCTGGCGCTGGTCGACTACCTGACCGCGCCGGAGAACGTCTACCTCGGCAACGAGATCAAGCGCTCCGTGCTCGGCATCACCGTGCTCGACAACCGCGGCATGCGCAAGAACGCGGCGGAGGTCCTCAACGAGCGCCTCGGCGTCGCGCTGGGCAACATCGACCAGATGACCTTCAACCTCTCGGGCGGCCAACGCCAGGCGGTCGCCATCGCACGCGCCCTCATCCAGCAGAAGGTGCGGATCCTGATCCTCGACGAGCCGACCGCGGCGCTCGGTCCCGAGGAGGCCCGCCGCACGCTCGAGGTGGTGCAGCGGCTGAAGGGCAAGGACATGGGCATCATCATGATCAGCCACCAGCTCGAGCACGTGTTCGAGCTCGCGGACCGCATCATGGTCATGCGCCGCGGGCGCCTGGCCGGCGTGCGGACGGTCGCCCAGACGACCCGGCAGGAGATCCTGGGCCTCATCGTGGGGTCCATCAGCGACTACGAGGCCGATGGCGGAAGGTCGGGCGCCAGCGCCCCGGTGGCGTCATGAGCGTGCCGATGGTCGCCGCCGGCCGCGAGCGCAAGCAGCCGGTGTTCGAGCGTTACCTCAACATCTTGGGGCCCCTGGCGATGATCCTGGCGCTCGGGGTGATCATGGCGATCTTCGAGCCGCGCTTCTTCCGCATCACGAACATCCGCATCATCCTGCAAGACGCGGCCATCTATATGGTGCTGGGCATGGCGATGACCCTGGTGATCACGGGGGCGGGCATCGACCTGTCGATCGGGTCGATCTCCGCCTTGTCGGCGATCGTCATGGCGATCTTCATCAAGGACCTGAACGTGGCCGTCTACGTCGCCATGCTCCTGGCCCTCATCGTCGGCATCGGCTGCGGCCTGGTGAACGGCCTGATCATCACGCTCCTCAGGGTGCCCGACCTCATCGCGACGCTATCGACGGACCTCGTGTTCAGGGGATTGGCGCTGGTGCTGGCGGCGGGCGCCGTGCTGCAGCGCTTCCCCGAGCCGATCCCGGCGATCGGGCGCGGCCGCATCCTCAACGACACGATCCCGATCCCCATCATCATCGGCGTGGCCGTCCTCCTCGTGGGGGTGTTCATCTACCGCTACACGCCGCTCGGCCGCTACGCGATCGCCATCGGCGGCAACCGCGAGTCCGCCATGCTCGCCGGCATCAACGTGCGTCGCAACAAGGTCTACCACTACATGCTCATGGGCGCCGCCGCCGCGCTCGCGGGCATCATGCTGACCGGCCGCCTCAACGCGGTGCAGGCGACGGTGGCGGAGGGCTTCGCCCTGCACACCATCGCCGCGGTCGTCGTGGGCGGCACCGTGCTCTTCGGCGGGCGCGGCACGATGATGGGGACCCTCGTCGGCGTCATCCTGCTGTCGATGGTGACGAACGCGCTCGTCATCCTGAGGATGGCGTTCTTCTGGCAATTGGTCGCGTCGGGCGTGATCATCCTCGCGTCCGTGGCGTTCTACAGCTACCTCGAACGTAGGGGCAAGGGAGGTTCCGAATGACGTGAGGCTCTTCCGGCGCAAGCAACGACCGTCCGCGCGTGTTCTTTCAGCACGGAACGAAAGGAAGTCATCGATGCAACGATCGCTCAACTGGTACCGCCCGCTCGCGCTCCTCCTCGCCCTGGCCCTCGCGTTGGGTTCGCTCGCCTTCGCCCAGCGGCTGCCGCTCAACCCGCTGCCCGACGAGCCGGAACGCAACTTCTGGTACTTCCTCGAGGTCCAGGAGGACGAGGTCCTGGCCGCCCTGCAGGCCGTCGTCGCCGCCCCCGCGGTGCCCATCTCGGTGACGCTCGACGCGCCGATCAAGATCGCCGTCATCTACCCGAGCCAGGACGTCTCCGACATCTGGCTGCGCTCCTTCATCGCCATGAGCGCCCGCCTCGACGAGCTGCAGATCCCCTACGAGGCCGTCCAGTTCGCCTCCGGCATGGGCGACCACGACCTGCAGACCACCTACACCGACCTGGTGCTCGAAGAGGGCTACGATTACGTCATCTACGGCCCCACCGAGCTCTCCATCCAGCAGGACAACATCAAGCGCATCATCGACGCTCCCGGCGTCGAGGTCATCACCTGGAACAACGACCTCGTCATCAAGGAGTGGGGCGACGAGCAGGTGCTGCTGTACGGCGGCTACGCCCACCTCGACGGCGCGCGCCGCATGGCCGAGTACGTCGTCGAGCGCTGGGGCAACGAGGGCAACTTCGCGCTCGTGCGCGGCACGCCCGGCCTCATCGACGACCAGCGCTCGCAGGGCTTCCGCGACCACCTCGAGGCCATCTCGAACTGGACCTTCCTGTACGAGCACTACGGCATGTTCCAGCGCGAGGGCGGCTTCGACGGCGCGCAGTTCATCGCCACGGCCTACCCCGAGGTCGACCTGATCCACAACGCCAACACCGCGATGGCCATGGGCGCCGTCTCGGCGATCGACTCGCTCGGCCTGATCGACGACATCGCCCTGACCGGTTGGGGCGGCACCGGCGACGAGGTCGAGGCCATCCGCATGAGCGAGCTCAAGGCGACGCCGATGCGCATCAACGACGACATGGGCGCCGCCAGCGCCGAGGCCATCAAGTACCACCTCGAGGGCCGCGCCAACGAGCTCCCGCTCGTCTTCCTCATGCGCATCGAGATCCTCACCAACCTGCTCGACGAGGCGGAGATCGTCGCGCTCGAGCAGGAAGCCTTCCGCTACTCCGGCGTCGGCACGCTGGAACGGTAAGCGATCGCTGGGGGGCTGGCTACGGCCGGCCCCCCATCCACCCCTATCTTGAGGAGGACGCTCATGAAGAAGATCCTGAACGATCCGAACGCGTATGTGACGGAGATGCTCGATGGTCTGCTGAAGGCGCACCCGGAGCAGCTGGCGTTCGCCGAGGACGTGCACGCCATCGTGCGTGCCGACGCCCCGGTGGCCGGGAAGGTCGCGCTCGCCACCGGCGGCGGCTCGGGGCATCTGCCGGTGTTCCTCGGTTACGTGGGCCGGGGCATGCTGGACGGTTGCGCGGTCGGTGACGTGTTCCAGTCGCCCTCGGCGGAGCAGATGCTGGAGGTCACGCGCCGCATCCACGGCGGCAAGGGCGTGTTGTACATCTACGGGAACTACGGTGGCGACGTGATGAACTTCGACATGGCGGCCGAGATGGCCGACATGGAGGACATCCGCGTCGAGACGGTGCTCGTCCGCGACGACGTGGCGTCGGCGCCGCCGGCGGAGGCCGACCGTCGGCGCGGGGTCGCCGGCATGGTGTACGCCTTCAAGTTGGCGGGCGCCAAGGCCGACGCGGGCGGCGACCTCGACGAGGTGGCGGCCATCGCGCGCAAGACGCTGGAGCGCACCCGCACGATCGGCGTGGCGCTGTCGCCGTGCACGGTGCCGCAGGCGGGCAAGCCGACGTTCACCATCGGCGAGGACGAGATGGAGATCGGCATGGGCATCCACGGCGAGCCGGGGATGAAGCGGGAGCAGCTGCAGTCGGCCGACGCCATCACCGAGCGCATGCTGGACGCCCTGCTGGAGGACCTCGCGCCGAGCGCGGGCGACACCGTGACGATCATGCTCAACAGCCTCGGCGCCACGCCGCACGAGGAGCTGTACATCATGTTCCGCAAGGCGCACGAGATCCTCACGGCGCGCGGGCTGAAGGTCCACCGGCCGTACGTCGGGCGCTTCGCCACCTCGATGGAGATGGCGGGGGCGTCGATCACCCTGCTGCGCCTCGACGACGAGCTGCAGGCCCTGCTCGACGCCCCCGCGCACTCGCCGTTCTTCGTGCAGTCCTGACATGGCGGGCGTGGACGTCGCGCAGGTGCGCGCCGCACTCGTGCGGGTCGCGCGCGCGCTGGAGGCGCACAAGGACCGCCTGACGGGGCTGGACCAGGCGATGGGGGACGGCGACCTCGGCATCACGGCTGGGAAGATGGCGGCGGCGCTGAGCGCCTACGCCGCGGACGACCCGCCGACGGCCGACGTGGGCACCTACCTGGCCCAGGCGGGGATGGCGGTCAACCGGGCGGCGTCGTCGAGCCTGGGGACGCTGCTGGCGACGGCGGCCATGCGCGCCGGCAAGGAGGCGCGTGGCGTGGAGGGGGCGAAGCCGGCCGACCTGGCGCGCATGTTGACGGCGGCGGACGCCGGCATCCAGGAGCGGGGCAAGGCGAAGCCGGGGGACAAGACGATCATCGACGTGCTGCACCCGGCGGCGGAGGCGTTCGCCGCCGCGGTGGCGGAGGGCGTGGACCTGGCCGTCGCGGCCGGCCGCATGCTCGACGCGGCGCGCGCCGGCCGCGACGCGGTGACCCCGCTGCGCAGCCGCGTCGGCCGCGCCAGCTGGGTGGGGGAGCGCACGGAGGGCCTCGTCGACCCCGGTTGCGAGGCCGGCGTCGTCATCCTCGAGGCCATCGCATCGACCAAGGAGGAATCATGAGTAACCAGAAGATCGCCTACCTCGGCATCGGCGTCATGGGGCGCGGCATGGTGCCCAACCTCGTCAAGGCCGGCCACCAGGTGACCGCCTGGAACCGCACGCCGGAGCGGGCGGAGGCGATGCGCGAGCACGGCGCCGCGGTCGCAGGCACGATCGCAGAGGCCATGCGCGGCGCCGACCTGGTCATGTACTGCCTCAGCAACGACGCGGCCGTCGAGGCCGCGGTGTTCGGCGAGGGCGGCGTGCTCGAGAACGTGGCGGCGGGCCAGACGGTGGTGGACATGAGCACGATCCACCCCGACCTCAGCCTGCGGCAACACGCCGCCTTCGCGGAGCGCGGGGCGTCGTTCGTCGACGCGCCGGTGTTCGGCTCGAAGAACGAGGCCGCCGGCGGCGGCCTGTGGATCGTCGCGGGCGGCGCGGACGAGGTGTTCGAGCGCGTGCGGCCCGTGCTCGAGGTGCTGAGCGAGACGCTGCACCACATGGGCGGCCCGGGCATGGGCGCGCGCATGAAGCTGGTCGGCAACCTGGTCGTCGCGATGCAGCTCGAGGCGCTCGGCGAGGCGATGGTGCTGGCCACCAAGGCGGGCCTCGACGCCCGCAAGGTCCTCGAGGTGCTGCACGTCACCGACTTCAAGTCGCCGATCTTCGACGGCGTCGGCGGCGCGTTGGTCGCCCGCGACTTCGAGACCCACTTCGCGCTCAAGCACATGCTCAAGGACGCCAACCTGATCTCGCGCTTCGCCCAGGACCTCAACGCCCCGATCCCGGCGGCGGCCGCCGCGCGCGAGACGATCAAGGGCGCCGTCAACCAGGGCTGGGGCGAGGAGAACGCCTCGGCGATGATCAAGATGCTCGAGCTGATGGGCGCGGCCGAGGTCAAGGCCTAGGAGGCTTCGATGCCCACCCCAGCCGCCGCGACGGCAGACCTCGCGGCCGTCGCAAGAAGCATCCGCCGCCGCGTGTTCGAGCACGTGATGCGCAACGGCGGTGGATACCTCAGCCAGGCCTGCTCCTCGGCCGAGATCTTCGCCGCCCTCTACGGCCGCATCCTGAGGCTGGGGCCGAGCCAGGCCCCGATGCGTCCGGTGCCGTTCCCGGGGGCCCCGAGCGCCGCGAACCCGGACTACGTGTCCGGCGGCGCCTACAACGGGCCCCACGCGCCCGAGTACGACCGCTTCATCTTCTCGCCCGCGCACTACGCGCTGGTGCTCTACACCGCGCTCATCGAGTTCGGCCGGCTCGCCGAGGACGCGCTCGAGCAGTTCAACCGCGATGGCTCCACCGTCGAGATGATCGGCGCCGAGCACTCGCCCGGCGTGGAGACGACCACCGGCTCGCTGGCGCAGGCGATCAGCCAGGCCGGCGGCATCGCGCTCGGGCGCCGCCTCAAGGGCGAGCCGGGCCGGGTGTGGGTGATGATGAGCGACGGCGAGTTTCAGGAGGGCCAGGTGTGGGAGGCGGTGCAGGCGCTCGTTCACCACCGCCTCGACCACCTCGCCGTCATCGCCGACGTCAACGGCCAGCAGTGCGACGGCGCGATGGACGACGTCATGACGGTCGGGTCGCTCGCGGCCAAGCTGCACGCGTTCGGGGCGCGCGTCGTCGAGGTCGACGGACACGACGTCGACGCGCTGGTCGCGGCCGGCGAGTTCCGTCCCGACGGTCGACCGCTGTTCGTGCTCGCCCGCACCGATCCCGCGCGCGGCGTCCCGCTCATGCGCGAGCGGGCGCCCAACCTCCACTACCTGCGCTTCGCCTCCGACGAGGAGCGCGCGCGCTACCAGGCGGCGTTCGACGCCTTCGACGAGGAGGCCTGAGATGGAGCGCGTGCAGCGTCCCCACGTCGAGAACTTCATCCGTTGGGCGGCCGACAAGCCCAAGGTGGTCGTCGTCTCGGCCGACCTCACGAACTCCTGCGAGGTCGGGAAGTGGCGCGACACCTACCCCGACCGCTTCTTCTCGCTGGGCATGGCGGAGCAGAACCTCATGGGCTTCGCCGCCGGCCTGGCGCGCGAGGGCTTCGAGCCGTACGTGCACACCTTCGCCGTCTTCATCTACCGGCGCCCCTACGACCAGCTGGCGATGTCGATCGCCTACCCCAACCTGCCGGTGCGCCTCATGGCCTTCCTGCCGGGCATCACCACCCCGGGCGGCGTCACCCACCAGGCCATCGAGGACGTGGCCATCATGCGCGCCACGCCCAACATGACCGTGCTCGAGACCGGCGACGCGACCGAGGTGGAGAGCGTCCTCGACGTGGCCCACGCCGTCGACGGCCCGGTCTACGTGCGCTTCCTGCGCGGCGTGGTGCCGCGGCTCTTCCCCCGCAGCGAGCCGATGGAGCTCGGTCGGGCGCGGGTGCTGCACGAGGGCGACGACGTGACGGTGCTCACCGCCGGCATCACCACCGAGGAGGCGATGCGGGCGGTCCCCGCGCTGGCCGATGCCGGCGTGCGCGCGACGCACCTGCACGTCTCCACCCACAAGCCGTTCGACGACCCGACCGTGCTCGACGCGCTGCGGCGCGCCCGCCACGGGGTGGTCACGCTCGAGAACCACACGATCGTCGGCGGCCTTGGCTCGGCGGTCGCCGAGTTGATGGCGGAGAACGCCATCGGCAAGCCGCTCGTTCGCCTGGGCCTGCGCGACACCTACGCCCACGGCGCCAGCCAGGCGTACCTCATGCGGGCGTACGGGCTCGACGCGCTGGCGCTGGTGCGCGGCGTCGAGCGCGTGACCGGCCGCGACACCGGGCTCAGCGAGGACGACCTCGCGCAGGTGAGGGTCGAGGCCGTGCACAGCCTGGCCAAGGCCGAGGCGCTGTAGATGGCGCCCGCCGACGTCCTGCCCGCGCGCGCGTCGGTCCCGGGCCTGAGTGGCGAACGGCTGGTCGTGCGCTACCGCGTCGCCGGCGACGAGGCCGAGGCGCGGGTGCGGGCCGAGGACGTGTGCCTGGAGCAGACCGTGGAGTTCCCGGCCGACCTGCTGCCGGCGGGCGACGTCGCCGACCACCTGGTCGGCCGCATCGAGTCGTTCGACCCGGCCGGCGAACGCCGCTTCGAGGTGGCGATCAGCTACGCGGTCGAGGTCGCCGGTGGCGAACTGCCGCAACTCCTGAACCTGGTGTTCGGCAACTCGAGCATCAAGCCGGGGGTG
>JAHYJQ010000052.1 GCA_019429025.1 Trueperaceae bacterium
CTCGTCCTGGCCGCACGCGCGGTCGGTCGCTTCCTGCCTCGTCCCGCCGACTACCACCCCCGCGCCTGGCGCCAGGACCTGCTCGCGGGCATCACCGTGGCCGTCGTCGCACTGCCCCTGGCGCTCGGCTTCGGCGTGAGCTCCGGCGCCGGCGCCGCCGCCGGCCTGGCGACGGCGATCGTCGCCGGCACGCTGGCCGCCGTCTTCGGGGGCTCCTCCTTCCAGGTCAGTGGTCCCACCGGCGCCATGACCGTGGTCCTGCTGCCGATCATCGCCGCCTACGGCGTCGCGGCCCTGCCGCTGCTGGGCGTGCTCGCCGGCCTGTTCCTGCTGGCCTTCGCCTTCGCCGGCATCGGCCGCTACGTGCAGTACGTGCCGTGGCCGGTCGTGTCGGGCTTCACCCACGGGATCGCCGTGATCATCGCGCTGCAGCAGCTGCCGGGGCTTCTCGGCCTGTCGCGGGGCGGCGGGGGGCATGGGGAGGGAATCCTGGTCGGCAGCGCGAACGCTCTGCGAAGCTACCTGGCCGCGCCGACCTGGGCCGCGCCGACGCTCGGCCTGCTGGCGATCGCGATCATGCTCGGCTGGTCGTCCGTGAGGCGGCTCAAGCCGGTGCCCGGCGGCATCGTCGCGCTCGTCGCGGTGACGCTGGTGTCGCTGCTGCCGGGTTTCGACGGGGTGCCCCGCATCGGCGCCATCCCCGCGGCGCTGCCGATGCTGGCCTGGCCGCCGCTGCCGTCCGTCGACCTCACCGTGCTCGTGCGCGCGGCCCTGGCGATCGCGGTGCTGGCGGCGCTGGAGAGCCTGCTGTCGGCCGTGGTGGCCGACGGCATGACCGTGAGCGAGCGCCACGACCCGGACCGCGAGCTGTTCGGCCAGGGGATCGCCAACCTGGGCGCCGCGCTGGTGGGCGGCATCCCGGCGACCGCCGCGTTGGCGCGCACGGCGGTGAACGTCCGGTCGGGCGCGCGCACGCGCCTCGCGGCGATCGTCCACGGGGTGGTGCTGGCGGCGATCGTGCTGGCGGCCGCGCCGCTGGCCGCGCGGGTGCCGCTCGCCGCGCTCGCGGGCATCCTCGTCGTGGTGGCCGTGCGCATGGTCGAGGGGCACGCCCTGCGGCTCATCCTGCGCTCGACGAAGTCCGACGCCTTCGTGCTCGGCCTGACGATGGCCGTCACGATCGTGTTCGACCTCATCCTGGCGATCGAGGTGGGCCTGGTCGCCGCCGGGGTGCTGTTCATCGTGCGCATGAGCCGCATGTTCAGCGTCGACCCGGAACGCCTGCTGGGCGAACCCGACGCCCCGCGCGCCGATGCCGAGGCCGACGCCGACGCCGAGCAGCGGCTGCTGCGCGAGCGGGTGGTGGCCTACCGCATCGACGGCCCGATCTTCTTCGGCGCCGCCAACCGCTTCTTCGACCAGCTGCTCAAGACCGCCGGCGGCATCCGGGTCGTCATCCTGCGCCTGCGGCGCGTCCCGGTCATGGACGCCACCGGCGCGGCGGCGCTCGACTCGCTGGTCGACCGGCTCGAGCGTGACGGGGTGACGGTGCTGCTTTCCGGCCTGCAGCCGCAGCCGAGGGAGCTGCTGCAGCGGATGGGCGTGCTCGACCGGCTCCGTGCGCGTGGCGAAGGCGTATTCGAGACGTCGGAGGAGGCCATCGAGCGGGCGCGGGCGATGGTGGCGGAGACCGCCTGAGGTTCGGCGCGCCGGTGCCATGATGGGGGGGAGGTGCCGCCATGCGCTACCGGGACCGACGCGACGCCGGCCGCCGACTGGCGGAGGCGCTGCGGCCGTTCGCCAACGAGCGGGTCGTCATCCTCGCGCTGCCGCGCGGGGGCGTGGTGCTCGGGATCGAGGTGGCACGCGCCCTGAGCGCGCCGCTCGACCTCGTCATCCCCCGCAAGGTGGGGCATCCCGACTACCCGGAGTACGGCATCGCGGCCGTGGCTGAGGTGGGCGAGGTCGTCGAGAACGAGACCGAGGTGGCGCGGCTCGACCCCGCGTGGTTCGAGCGCGCCGTGGCGCGCGAGCGCGAGGAGGCGGCGCGCCGCCGCCAACGCTACCTCGGTGGGCGGCCGCCCACCGACCTGACGGGCATGACGGCGATCCTGGTGGACGACGGTATCGCCACTGGCCTCACGATGCGCGCCGCCGTGCGCGACGCGCACGCCCGCGGCGCCGCCCGGGTGGTCATCGCGGTGCCGGTCGCCCCCGCCGACACCCTCGCGTGGCTGCGGCGCGAGGTCGACGAGGTCGTGGTGCTGCAGGCGCCCGCCGACTACGCCGGCGCCGTCGGGGCGTACTACGAGGAGTTCGGCCAGGTCAGCGACGACGAGGTCGTGGTGGCGCTCGGCGACGCCCGCTGAACGAGGCGCCAGCCCTCGTGGGCCCGACGCCGAGCGCGTTCACTCGCCGCGCGTCAGGTCCCACCCCACCGTCGTCGCGACGTCGAAGGTGACGTCCGGGTAGCCGCGGCCGCTGCGCAGGCGCGTGATGACCGCGCCCTCCCACGGCTTCTGGTAAGCCCAGGTGGCGTCTCCCTGCAGGCGTGTGGCGGCCCGCTCGAACGGCTTCCGGTGCGCCCCGGGGACGTTCTCCGGCGCCGTCAGCACCTTCAGAGCGTCCTCGTCCAAGCGGACGGGGCGCTCGTCGGCCTCGGTGGTGGGGGGACCGCAGCCCGCGGTGGTGACCTCGGCCCGGGTCGTACCCGTCCACGCCCCCATGGCGATCGTCGGCAGCACCGCCGCGAGCGGCAGGGCCGGCTGCACGAGGTAGGTGCCGCTGGCGGAGAACACCGCCAACTCGGGCGCGGGCGCAGGTCCGTGGCCGCGTCCCTCGAAGGTCGTGGTCTCGACGGTCTGGCGGACGAAGATGGTGGCGACGCCGTCGCAGTCACCGGTCCAGGTCTCGACGCGGGTCTCGTGGATCTCGTACCCGACGGTGGCCGTCAGCCGCGCTCGGCTCCCCACGCTGGGTCCGCCGGGCAGCGCGACGCCCGTCGCGGCCGGAGCCCCCGCACCGCCGACGAGCACGGCGTCGTCCACCCGCAGCGTGAGGGAGTACGTGGCGTTGCGAACGACGCGTTCCTCGCGTTCGTCGACGGTCGTCGCGACGTCGCCGCGCTCGGTGACCGTGCGCGTGAGCGTCATCGAGCCGCGGATGGGCTGCGGCTGGTAGACCCCGACGTGGACGCGGACCCAGGTCTGCACCGGCCGCAGGAGCTCCTCGGCGATCTGCGACGCGAGGGCGCCGCGGTTCCAGAAGGCGTCGGCCGACTCGGTGAGGATCGCCTGCACCCGCACGGGCACCGCCTCCACCCGCAGCGTGCCGCCGACGTCGGGCGTCTGCGGCCGCGGCAGCAGTGGGCCCGAGGCGCGCCCGTCTTCGTCGGTGCGGGCGATCATCGACATCGGGCTGGCGCTGCGCTGGCCGTCCCAGTCGGCTCGCCGCACGTGCAGCAGCGACCACGCCTCGCCGGCGAGGTCGACGACGATCGGGACGTCGCTCAGGTCGCGGCCGTCGGCCATCCGCTGGACGGCGTCGGCGAGGTCGGCGAGGTCGCCGGCCGCCCCACCGGCGTCGCCCGCGAGGCCCTTGAGGAAGCCGCACACCTCGACGTGCGGCCCCACCCGCTGCATGAGGTCGCGGACGCCGGGCGGCAGCATCTCGGGCAGCGTGTCGTGCAGCTGCGCGCGCAGGACCACGCGGCGGTCGTCGCGGTCGTGGAAGGGCGCCATGATGCCGCCGGTGGCGCCGCCGACGTCGTTCGGCAGGTACGCGAGACGCACCTCCAGCCGCGTGGTCGCCGCCGTGATCGCCGAGCGGATCAGGCTGGTGAGGGTGCTCTTGACGCCGCCGGTCGCCAACTCCGTCACGACGGCGCGCGCCTGGCGGCTGACCCCCAGGAGGCGCTCGATCCTGCCGAAGCCGTCGGGGTGGGCCGAGGCGAGCTCGCCGATGCCCGCGCACGCGCCCGAGGTCGACGCCTGCGCCAGGACGTCGTCGCCGACGGCGGGCGGCGGGCCTGGCCGCGCCGACCTTGCCACGCGCGTCTCGCCCAGCGCGTCGACGGCGATGAGGAGCGCCTGCAGCGGGTCGAGCATGAGTTCGCTGCCGTCGTCCCCCTCCCACGGGAGCTCCAACCTGGTCCCTGGCTCGCTGGCGGCCTCGTGCTCCGCGCGCCGCTCCTCGAGCACGGCTTCCTGCGCCTCGACGAAGCGCTCGAACGTCTCGAACTCGTCCAGCTGCCAGTCGAGCAGCAGCGCGTCGCCGGTGAACCCGACGAAGCCGGAGTAGCGGCCGCTGGCCCCGGCGTCGGGGTCCATCACCCGCTCGAGGAGCTCCTCGAGCTCGGCCGTCGCCTCGCCGAGCTGGGCGCGCTGCAGCTCGAGGGTCGCGTGCAGGGTGGCGAGGCTGGCCTCGGCCATCGCCAGCGCGCTGCCGTCGCCCGGCGTCACGATGGCCGTGAGCAGCGTGTCGGCCGCCTCGAGGAAGGCGCGCTGCTCCTCGGGGACGTCGGGGTCCGCCGCGTCGGCGCGCAGGTCCTGCTGCGCCTCGGCGAGCTCCTGGACGACGTCGGCGCCCATCAGCAGCTGCATGACCGCGCCGATGTCGCCGCGCATCATCGCGGCGACCATGGCGTCGAAGGTGGCGGGGTCGTCCAGCGCGGCGTCGAACGTCGCGGCCGCCTCGGGGTCCTCGTCGGCGACCGCGTCGCGCAGCGCCTGCTCGAACATCGACCGCATCATGCTGGCGGCGGCGTCCTCGCCGGGGGCGGCGAAGCCGAGCTCCGCCTCCTCCTCGTCGAGCAGGGCGAAGGGGAAGTCCTCGCGGTCGCCGAGCGCGTCGACGAGGAGGATCAGGAAGGGTTGCGGGTGGCGTGGGTCGCGCGCGACCTCCGTCCGCACGCTCCGCAGCGCGCGCTCGACGATGCCGCCGCTGATCGGGACCGGGCGCACGTCCTCCACCACCGCGATGCCGGCCTCGCGCCAGCGGCTGGCGAGGCCGTCGAGCGGCACCAGCTGGCCCGCGACGAACGCGACCGCCAGCGCCTCGACCTCGATGTCGAGCAGCCACAGGTCGTCCTCGTCGGCCTCGTTGCCGACGACGATCGGCGTGCCGATGGCGTCGTAGACCCCGACACCGATGCGCTCGAGCACCTCGAGGATGACGGCCTCGGCGTCGGCGGGCGTGGTGGCGGCGAACAGCGCCTGCGCCATGCGTTCGGCTTCCTCGGTGGCGTCGCTGACGGGTGTGGCGAACGCGAGCGGCACGGCCAGGCAGAGGGCGGTGACGAGGGCGAGCACGCGGCGGCAGGGTTCCGTCATCGGACGAACCTCCCCGGAGCCCGCGCAGGCGGCGCGCACGGTCGGGCGGCGCCGCGCAGTGTCTCACCGTCGCGCTCTGGGTGCGCGCCGCGGTGTTCCTGCCATGGTCCCCGACCGGTGGCCGGGTGTCAAGCTTGGGACCGGGGCGGTCGGCCAGGCAGCGCGCCGCGCGCGCGGACGTGCGGGTCGCCGGGCGCCGTGCGAACGTTGCAGCAACGCTGCAGCGCCTCGCAGAGATGGTGGCGATGTCGTCCTGATCGATGAGCAGCGAAGCTGAAGCGTCACTTGCGCCAAGCTTGTCTTGGTCGAGCACGGGCGACCAGATGCCCGATGGATCCGGCATGAATGGAGGACTAGCGTGAGAGCGGCTGGCTCGTACTCTTCATTCGTCATCGTGACGGCGTTGCTCTTCAGCGGCTGTGCCCGGGAGGCGCTCGTGCCCGTGCCCGCATCGGACCTCCACGCGGTGACCGTTCAGGCTGAACTCGAGGAACTCAGATCACGCGCGATCTCGCCTGAAGGCTGGGTGCACCTGGCGCCGGGCTTCGCCTTCAGACCGACCGACGGCGGCGTCGGATTCCAGATCGCCGTGCCATTGCTCGACCAAGCAAGCATGGACCACATCGAAGAGCACGTCGAGGGACTCCGCTCGGAGGCGGCGACCGAGGAAGACATGGCGCGATTGGCCTCGTGGGAACGGGCATGGGAGAACACCCGCTACTGGTTCCTCCAGCTCTCGAGTCTGCCCGCCGAGGACCGCGGTGTGATCCTCGATCGCTTCCACCGGTCGGCCGGTGGCCTCGATCACGGCGATACGTCCGCGGAGCCTCTCGCGACCGACGGCTGCGTGGCTGCGAGTGCGATGCCCACCAGCGGCTCACCCGGCGCCAAGGGGTACGCCACCGCCTCATGCAGCGGCGGAGGGCCGAGCGCAGGGTACGTCTACACCGAGTCCCTGGCCCGCGCTGGCAGCAACTGGCCCACCCCATGCAACGAATCGGGGTGGAACTCTTCCCAGTGCAGCAGTGCCGCGTACGGAACCTACAACTGCTACAGTGCGGCAACGGCGGCGCAATACATCTACTTCAGCGGGATCACGTACCAGGTTCGCTATGCGGCCGATGACGACGATAGGTGCACCTACTGATCCAGGTAACGCTACCCGTCCTCTCGAGGGGAGCGATCTGGTGATGATGTCGCAGGTCTACACGCAGGGCGATCTCTATCCGGATCTCCATGTTCCGAGCCTGGCCGTCCGGCCAGGCTCCGTCGTCGTCATCCTTGGTGATGCCCCGTCGCTCGCTGCGTTCATGGAACTCGCGAGCCTCTTGACCGTTCCGAGAAGCGGGGTCGTCGCTGTCGGCGGCGTCGACACGACGAGCCTATCGACGCGAGAACGCACACGTTTGAGGGCTGGCCATCTCGGGCTCGTCTTCGCGAACAGCGCGCTCGACCTCGCCGCCGACGTGGCCGACAACATCGCCCGTCCCCTTGCGTTCGTCGGCGCCTCTCGCCTGGAGCGACGGAACGCAGCGCATGCCATCCTGGAGTCGTCCGGGTTCGACGCATGGCTCACCTATCCAGCGGCGGATCTTGGCCTCCCCGAGCGACGGCTGGTCGCTCTGTTCCGTGCGCTCGTGACGATGCCGCGCGTCTTGTTCCTGGAGCGGTCCTTCGATGACTTGGACGGCGCCGTCGCTCGTCAGTTCGCCGAGGTGGTGCGCAGGCATGTCGCGGCGCGTGGAGCGGTCATCGTGTTGGCGGCGAACGAGGACGATGTACCCCTTGCCATCGACGAATGGTTCGAGATCGTGTCCGGGACGCTGCGCCGTCGTCGTGAGGGCCTCCGGGCTGCTGCCGAGCCCCTCCAGATCAGCAGTGCGGGAGGGGTAGCCGGCCAGTGCCATCTCGAGGTTGCAGCGATCGAGATCAGGCTGCTGGCCGAGGCTAGTGTGATCATCGACGGTCGGACCGAACGCCTTCGCCCCAGGCACGCGGATCTCGTCGCGATGCTCGCCCAGAACCCCGACGGGGTCAACGGCGAGCGGCTCCATGCCGACGTCTTCGGCGACGCCGCGTCGATGAGCACGCTCAGGGCGGAGCTCACACGCCTTCGATCGGTGCTTCCGATCGAACGGCGTCCTTACCGCATCGCCATCGACTTTCGAGCAGACTTCCTGCGCGTGTTGGATGCCGCCCGAATCGGGAACGTCGACACGGTGGTAGCCCTCTACCGCGGCCCCCTGCTACCGAACTCGAGTGCCCCGGGGGTGGTTTCGTTGCGCGAGACGCTGGAGGCGACCGTGCGACGGGCCGTACTCGAGCATGGGGAGGCTCGGCACGTCATCCGAGTAGCCGAGGTCTTGGGCGACGACTTGGAGCTTTGGGAAGCCGCGTCACAGAGATTGGCTCCGGATGATCCAAGGGCCCCGTACGTGTCGGCCCGCATCGATGTGATCCGGCGGCAATGGTCGGTGCCCGAGGACGGTTCTTCGGCGGGCTTCCGGTGGTCCTGAACCAACCGCCGCTGCGACTGGCGGTTGGTGCAGCGCTGATGGTCCTCGCGCTCAGCGCGGTTCTGGAAGCGACACTGCGCGACACGCACCAGTGGGTCCGGGGCAGTGACACGACGTTCGCCCTCAACCCCGCGACGGCGTCGGGTGAAGGAGCGGTTGGGGCCATGGCGGATGCCCTGCCCCGTCTCGACGCGCTTGCGGCGGCGTTGGAGGGCGAGGGCGCCCTCGTCTACGCACATGTTCGGCGGCACGGGCGACATGCCACTTCCGATGCGTTCGTCGGTACCGCACCGCTGGTGGAAGCGTATGTGACGCCGGCGTTCTTCCGGGCCCGGGGCCTCGACGTCTCTCATGGTCGCCTGCTCATCGAAGGCGTAGAAGACGAGGTCTTGGTCGGCGCAGCGCTCGCTCGCGATCTGTTCGGATCGCCTGCATCGGCGGTCGGAGCCGACGTTGCCGTGCAGAACATCGAGCGGGGAGTTACGGTGCAACACCTCAGAGTCGTCGGTGTCTTGCAGACCTCGCCATATCGCGATCCGAGGCTCGACGTCGACTGGCACATCGTCGCTGATCTATCTGCTCAGGTCGCTCGCGAGCCGATTGCCGTTGGCGGTATGCCACCTGCGCTGTTCATCTCCTTTCCGAAGGATGCGCCGCCAGCGGTGCTGGACGATGTGCAGGGCGCCGTGCAGTCCACGCTCGGCAACGGCATCGAGGTGCTACCCATCAACGAAGCGGAGATCGGCCGATGGCGGGAAGCCGGCGCTGCAACGGCCGGCGCCCGAGTGATGCTGAGAACGGGTGTACTCGCTTCGGCAGCGATAGCGACGGCTTTGGCTCTGGTCGCGGCGGCACTCCAACTGCGACCGGTCGCCGAACGGCTCGCGCTCCAAGACCTCGAGATGGCATACGGAAGCGACGGAGTGGCAGCCTCCTCACGCGCCCTCAGGCATGCCGTCGCGCCCGGCTTGGGCGGCATGATCACGGGTGCAATCGTCTCGGCGGCACTTCTCCAGATCCGGGATGGTCGGGTTCTCGAGCAGTCGGCCACGGCGATCGCCGCAGCCGCAGGGCTGACGGCGGCGGTTCTCGTCGCGTCATGGCTGGTCGCGCGCTCGATCGTCCAACGAACGTGGAAGCGACGCCTACACTCCGAGTGGGCGGATGAGAGCGTGCAGCCTCATGTCACGATCCTGCTGCTCCCGGCTCTCGTGCTGTCCCTCAGCGCAGCGGTCGCCGCCGGTCACGCACTGGCACTGTCAGCAGGCTTGATGTCGGATTTCGCCCAGAGCATCGAGCGAGCCATCTTGGTGACGGCGACACCGCTGCAAACGGAGTATCGGCCCCGACGCGAGTTCGTGCCCCGCTGGTCGGCAAGCACGCTGACCGACATGGATCTCGTCGCCATCGGTGCCCTCCCAAGCGTCCAGGCTGTCGAGCCAGCCAACTTCATCGCTGACGCGCGCATCGAAGGGCCCGACGGGCGAGCCCTCCTGGGCACCGTTGCCTCGTACGGTCGACACTTCGCCGATCTCGTCGGAGGGCTGCCGTCCGAAGAGGGTGTATGCAGGGTGACGGCCGACGTGGCGGAGCGCTTGCACCTTTCGGCAGGGGCCGTGATCACGCTCGTCTCGAGTCATCGCGACGTGACCTGCAGGATCGACGAGATCGTGGCTCCCCTGCCTCTCCACTGGCTCACCGCTTTCGGGCTCCTTCCTCACGTGACGGCGCCAAGAGGCGCCGCGGCGCACTTGCTTCCCATCGAAGCCGTCGAAGGCAGGCACTCGAGCGTTCTGGTCATCCTCCACCAAGGCGCTTCGGCCGCGGAGCTGTTGGGGTGGCTCCGCGCGAACGGGAACGCGGATGCGCTGGCTGCGATCCCGCTGGCTGGCACGCTGCGCTCGACGCTGGAACGACTCATGCTGGACGTCGTCGTGCTCGTGCTCTTGTCCTGCCTCTCCGGCACGCTCGTCGCATCTTCGTACCTTCGCTCGGCAGCGAGCTGGCGTAGGGGGCGGCGACCGGCGCTAACGCTCCTCCGCGTCTACGGCGCTTCGCGACTTCAGGTGCTTCGTGCGAGTGGGCTCCACTCGACGTCGGTCAGCCTCGCGGCCATGCTCTTCGGCGTCGTCACAGGCTATTGGGTCGGACCCGTCATCTTCGGCGTGACGGCCCACAACATCGGGTTCTACACGGATGAACGCTGGTTGCCGCTCGTGCTGCTCGCAGCCGTCGGGGCGGCGATCGTCATCGGGATCGCCGCCGTGTCAGCGCGCCCGCCTTACGCCAAGTCCCGTTCGCGAGGCAACCTCCACCAACCTGACGAGTGATGGCGCCTGTCGGTCGAGCGGCCACTTAGACGCTTGACCTCCCCCGCCTCCCCCCGCACGGTGCCGCCAGCCGTCGTCCCGCGGCGGACTCACCCCTTGACCCCCGTGCTGGCGATCCCGGTGGTGATGAAGCGCTGCAGCAGCGAGAACACGACCGTGATGGGTAGCAGCGTGAGGACGGTCATCGCCAGCACGTAGTGCCACTGCACGTTGAGCTCGCCCTGGAAGGCGTTCAGGCCGACCTGCAGGGTGAAGAACTCGCTGCGGGTCAGCACGATGAGCGGCCACAGGAAGTCGTTCCAGCGCCACATGACCGAGAAGATCGCCAGGACGGCGAGCGCCGGCGCGGCCAGCGGCAGCACGATCTGCCAGTAGATGCGCCACTCGGAGGCGCCGTCGATGCGGCCGGAGTCGAGCAGCTCGTCCGGGATCGTCAGCATGTACTGGCGCAGCAAGAACACGCCGGTCGGGGTGGCGGCGCCGGGGATGATCACGCCCCACAGGCTGTTGATCCAGCCGACCTGGGTGATGACCAGGTAGACGGGCACCAGGATGACGCTGATCGGGATCATCAGCGTCGCGATGATGACCAGGAAGATCGCGTTGCGGCCGCGGAAGCGGTACTTGGAGAGCGCGAACGCCGCCATGCTGTTGATGATCAGCGTGATCAGGGTGGCGCCGACGGTGACGATGACGCTGTTGCGCAGGTAGGTGGCGAAGTTGAAGCGGCTGAACGACTCGGTGTAGTTCTCGGTGGCGAGCCGGAAGACGCGCACGGGCGTGCGCTGGTCGATCGCCACCCGCACGATCTCGCCAGGGTCGGCGGGGTCGACCATCTGCGCCTGCAGCCCCACCCGCCGCACCTGGGCGAGGCGCGCGACGCCGCCGTCCTCGAAGGCGACGTCGAACAGCGGCAGCGGGTTCGGGTAGCCGTCGACCTCGGCGGTCTGCTGCGCCAGCGGCAGCAGGGTGGGCGGGAACTCGAGCAGGTTGGCCTGCGTCTTGAACGACGACAGCACGAGCCAGGCGACGGGGCCGAACATGATCAGCACCCCGGCGATGAGGTAGCCGTAGGTGAGCACGTCGGCGACGGTCCAGCGGCGGGCGCCCTGGCGGCCGTCGTTCTGCCGGCGGGTGAGGAAGCGGCCGACGGCGGTCATGCGAGGTGCCTCTCGCTGCCCCGGCCGACGCGCAGCTGGAGCAGCGTGGCCACCAGCAGGACAGCGCCGAGCGTGACGCTGGCGGCCGCGGCCATCCCGAAGCGCGGGTTCTGGGTGCCGAAGCCGGTCATGTAGATGTACTGCACCATGAGCATGGTGGCGCTGCCGGGCCCGCCGCCGGTGAGCACGAACACCTCGTCGAACATCTGCACCGCGCGGATGAGCGACAGCACCAGCACGACCATCATCGTGGGCATGAGGAGCGGCAGCGTGATGTGGCGGAACGCCTGGGTGGTCGAGGTGCCGTCGATGGCGCCGGCGTCGTACAGCTCGGCCGGGATCGACTGCAGGCCCGCGAGCAGGATGAGCGTGTAGAAGCCCATGTGGGCCCAGATGCTCACCAGGATGACCCAGGTCATGGCCCAGGTGCCGTCGAGCATGAAGTTGATCGGGTCGAGCCCGACGCCGACGAGGATGGCGTTGAGCACCCCGTCGCGCTGCAGGATCCACTTCCAGATGAGCGCGACCACCACCGGCGAGAGCAGCACCGGGTAGAAGTAGACGCTGCGGAAGAAGCCGCGGGCCACGATCTTGCGGTTGAGCACCATCGAGGTGATCAGCGAGACGAGCACCATGCCGCTCACCTGGAAGAACACGAACACGCCGGTGTTGCGCGCCGCGCGCCAGAAGCGGTCCTCGAGGCAGGTGTTGGGGTCGCCGTAATCCGTGCAGGTGTAGAGCCGCTCGAAGTTGGCCGTGCCGACGAAGGGGCGGTCCTGGGGGTAGAGGTTGCCGCCCTCGGTCATCGCGTAATAGACGTTCAGGAGCATGGGGAAGAGGATGAAGATAGCGAACACGAGCAGGTTCGGGAGGACGAACAGGTAGGCCATGCGGCGCACGCCCAGCAGCTTCTGGGCGGGCTCCATGATCAGGCCGAGGGCGTTCATCGCCAGCGCGTAGACGCGCTGCACGCCATCGCCCGCGAGCGCGTTCAGGCGCTGCACGGCGTTCGGGGTCGCGGCCATGGGCCTCCTGGCTGACGTCGGGATCGACGCGGTGAGTGGGCGGGCGCCGCCGGACCATGGGCCGGCGGCGCCAGGAGAGCGGGGGTTCGGACGAGCTCAGGTGGCGGTCAGTTCGCGCCCGCCTCGCGCAGCGCCTCGTCGATGTCGGCCTGGATGCGCTCCAGCGCCTGGTCGAGCGTCAGCTCGCCCACGTACACCTGCGTGAGGCGGTCGCGGATGGCGTTGAACACGACGAAGTTGAAGGGGTACGCCTGCATGGCGTAGGCGGTCGGGTGCAGCAGCGGCACCTGCTGGGAGAAGGCGGTCAGCGCGGCCGCGGCGAGGGGGCTGTCGGTGGCGAAGTCGACGCCCGAGGACGCCAGGCCGAGGTGGCCCGGGATGAACAGCGAGCGCCCGTAGAACTCCGCCAGGTTCTCTTCCTGGGCGATGAACTCCATGACCCTGGCGACCTCGGCGGGGTGGTCGGTGTCGGCGATGGCGACGACGCCGGCGCCGCCGGGCATGCCGGTGCAGGCGGCCGGGCCGCAGGGGTTCGGCACGACGACCCAGTCGAACGCGTCACCGATGAGGTTGGTGAACTGGCCGACCTGCCAGCTGCCCGACATGTAGAGCACGACCTGGGCGTTGACGAAGAACTCGTTGCCGGCGGCGTAGCTGCCGGCGGAGCCGATCCACACGTCCGGGTTCATCGTGCCGTCGGCGTGCCAGTCGATCATGAGCTGCATCATGTAGCGCATGCCGGGGTCGTCGATCGCCGGCCTGCCGTCGGCGTCGAGGAACTGCGCGCCCTGGCTGATGGCCGGGCCGGCGAGCCGGTGGCCGGTGCGGTCCATGACCATGGCGAAGGGGGTGCCGGTGGCCGCGGCGACCTGGCGGGTGACGGCGGCCCACTCGACCCAGCTCGTCGGGCCCTCGGGCACCGGGATGCCCGCCTGCTCGAACAGCGTCGCGTTGATGAACGGACCCGTGACCGTCAGCTGGGTCATGAAGCCGGGGATCGCGCTCGAGCCGGCGGGGCGCATCCAGTCGAGGAAGGGCCCGAAGTTCTCGTCCCAGTAGCCGGGGTCGGAGAGGTAGGGCCGCAGGTCGAGGTAGTACTGCGACAGGCCGCCGAGGTTGGTGACGCGCGCGATGTCCGGGCCCTGGCCCGACGCGAGCTGCAGCGGCAGCGACTCGAGGATCCCCGAGGAGTACGGCACGGTGTCCATGACGACCTTGACGTCGGGGTTGGCGGCCTCGAAGCGGTCGAGGATCTCGCGCATGACGACGCCCTCGGCGCCGTCGTCGTACCAGGTCATGCGCAGTTCGACCTGCGCGAGCGCGCTGCCGACGAGGAGCCCCACGAGCAGGGTGGCGAAGAGGGTGGCGAGGGAGCGTCGGTGGAACATCGGTACCTCCTGGTCGTGCGGTGGTGCGGCCGCGGGACCCGCGTGGCCCCTGGCCAGGGAACGAATCCAGTCCGCTGGGCATGCGCCGGCGACTCGGCCCGGGGGACGAACTCGCTCCCGGTCGCGCCGCGGCGCGCCTTGCGGTTGGATGCCCCTGAGTATACGGTGAAGGGGTCATGGCGTCCATCCCGCCGCGCGGCGTTTGGCTTGTCAGGGACGTGTCAGGTCCGCGTCCGTGACGCCTCGGCTGCGCTCGGCGCCGGGCGGCGAGCTCGAGGGCCGCGGGCCGGTCGAGCTCGCGCTGACGGGGGCTCGCGTGCAGGCCACCGTCTCGCCGTCCGGGGTGGGCGACGTGCTCGTGTGGGGCAGCGGCCACGCCGGCGCCTTGCGCTTCGAGCCCCCGCTGCCGTCCGACGCCCGCGTCCGCATCACGCCGAACCGCATCGTCTACGACTGGGGCGAGGGACGCCTCGCCGTCGCCGGGCTGCCGCGTGCGCCGGGGGGCACCGTGGGTCCCCGTGGCCGGGTGACCTTCGGGCCCGCCGGCCTGGCGCTGCTCGCCGCAGGCGCCGACCGCGACGAGGCCGCACGCGCGGTCGCCGGCGTCCTGGGCGCCGCGGCGCCCGGCCGGGAGCTCGATGCCTGGCAGCGCGAGCTGGCGGAGGTGTTGCGCCTGCCCGACGACGAGCTGCAGGGGCTCTTCCTGCACGGCCTGCACGCCGCCCGCTCCGCCCGCAAGGAGCTCCCGGACGGCCGCGCCGAGGCGCACCTGGCGATCGACACGCTGACCGCCCTGCGCTACGGGCTCGCCGACGACGCGCGCGCCCGGCGCACGCTGGCCGCGATGCGCCGCCGCCGCGAGACGCGCCACAACCGCGCGCAGCCCTACGGCGACTGGGGCGTGATGAACGTGTTCCCGCCCTACGCCCCGTGGGTCCGCCGGCGCGGCAAGAGCCGCTTCCCGTACCGCTACCACGATGGCGCCGACTGGCCCGTCTGGGACGGCGTTTACGCGGAGCAGCGGCTGCGCCTCGGGGTCGGCGGCTGGCGTTACCCGCTGACGCGCTGGTGGGCGCTCGCGCTCGAGCGCGGCCGGGCGACGCCGTTCGAGTACTGGTCGCCGCCCTATGGCGAGGGCTCGCCGTCGAACGCGTGGAGCTCGATG
>JAHYJQ010000053.1 GCA_019429025.1 Trueperaceae bacterium
GGGCTACCCGAAGGTCATGGGCTACCGCGGGCCGAGGCTGACGGAGTTGACGGGCGCCGCCTTCACGCCGCTCGACGACGCGCTCGAGACGATGATGCAGGTGAAGAGCGCCGCCGAGGTCGCGCTCATCCGCGAGTCCGCCCGCTGGGCCGGCCTCGCGCACCGCTACCTGCAGGACCTCACGCGCGTGGGGCGCAGCGAGACCGAGGTCGAGGACGAGGCCGCCTCCCGCGCCAACCACGAGCTGCTCGCCGCGTACCGGGGCACGTACCGGCCGCTGTCGTGGGGCCGCAGCGGCCCGCACGCGGGCTACCGCGGGCAGATCGGCGCGCACGGCGCGCTGCCGCACTCGCTCACCACCAACGCCGTCTTCCAACCGGGCGACACGCTGGTGACGGGCGCCAGCTGCCCGATGTTCGGGTACTGGAGCGAGCTGGAGCGGACGATGGTGCTGGGCGAGCCGAGCGACGAGCAGCGCCGCTGGTTCGCGCACATGCTGGCGCTGCAGGACCTGGCGATCGACGCCTGCCGCGCGGGTCGCGCCTGCGCCAGCGTCGACGAGGCGGTGCAGGCGTACGTCGACGCGCACGGCCTGCGGGGCGCCTGGCGCCACCACGTGGGGCACAACATCGGCCTGCGCTACCACGAGGGGCCGTTCCTGGACGTGGGTGACGCCACCGTCATGCAGGCGGGGATGCTGTTCACGGTGGAGCCCGGCCTCTACGTGCCCGGCCTCGGCGGCTTCCGGCACTCGGACACGATCCTCGTCACCGACGGCGAGCCCGAGTTCCTCACCGACTACCCGCGCGACCTCGAGAGCCTGACGCTGCCGGTCGGCTAGGCGGACGGGGCCGGCCCCGTCAGCCAGCGGCTCCGGCCCACGTCGTCCGCTGCGGGCCCGAGCCCTCGCGCTCCCACGGCCACGGCCCCGGTGCCGCGGCCAGAGCCACCGCGACCGGTCCCACGTGCACGGCGAGGGCGGGGCCGGTCGGCGTGAGGCCTGACCACAGGATCGGATGCCGGCCGCGGAGGCTCGCCAGGACCGCCTGGGCGTCCTCGATGTCGAGGCCGTGCACCAGGCCGACGCGCAGCGGCGTCCCCTCGCCGAAGCGGGTGGTGACTTGGTCGGCGATGGCGGCGACCGCGCGCTTCCAGGTCCGTGCCCGCGCGGCGGTGACGTAGGCGCCCACCGACTTGTCGACGGTGATGACCGGCTTCATGTCGAGCATCGTGCCGAGCGCCGCCTGCACGCGGCCGATGCGGCCGCCGCGCAACAGGTACTTGAGGGTGGCGAGGGTGAAGTAGAGCTCGGTCTCGGCGTGGACGGCGCGCATCCACGCCACCGCCGTGTCGATGCCGTGCCCCAGCGCCCGCGCGGTCATCGCGGCGTGCACCTGGAACGACTGCGCGCCGCAGATCGTGCCGGAGTCGTGCAGCGTCACCTCGGCCTCGGGCGCGAGCGCGCGCGCCTGGTCGGCGGCGTTCATGCTCCCGGACAGCGCGGACGACACGGTGATCGCCAGCACCGGCCGCGTCGCCTGGCGGTAGCCGGCGGCGTAGACCTCGGGCGCCGGCTGGCTGGTGCTCGGGTGCGGCCCGCCGTCCTCGAGGCGCCCGATGAGGTCGGCCAGCGGGATCTCCGTGGAGCGGTGCGTCTCGTCGCCGATCTGCACCACGAACGGGGTGACGACCGGGTCGTTGGCCAGCGTAGGGAACGCGTCGAAGCCGTGGTCGGCGATGACGTCGAAACGGGGTTCCGGCGCCGGCTCGCCGGTGGGTCGCGCCTCTGGGGTGGGGTTCACGCCCGAAGGATACCCGGTGGTGCGGCGCGATCGACGCTCGAGGTGGCGCTTGACCCGCGTGCCGATCGTGTACACAACACGTACACGAATGGAGGCACGCACATGCGCTTCGTCAGCGTTCGCGACCTGCGCGCCAAGTCCGCCGAGGTCTGGCGTCACCTCGAGCGCGAGCGCGAGATGGTCATCACGAGCAACGGCCGACCCGTCGCCGTCCTCGCCGCCGTCGACGAAGGGAGCCTGGCGGCCTCCCTGCGGGCGTTCCGACGGGGTCGCGCGATGGACGCCCTCGGCACGCTCCAGCGCGGCTCGGTCGACCAAGGTCACGACGCGCTGGATCCCACCGAGATCGACGACGAGATCGACGACGTCCGGAGGGACCGACCGCGGTGAGGATCGTCCTGGACACGGCCGTCCTCGTGTCGGGCCTCCTGAACCCCGACGGCACGCCCGCCGACGTCGTGCGGATGGTGGTGTCCGGCAGCGTGACGCTCCTGCTACCGGCGGAGTTCCTCGCGTGGTTCCGTCGCCACCGGGACCGCGGCTAGCTCGTCCCCCCGTCGAGCCGCAGCCCTAGCCCCGGCGCGCTCCGCTGCAGCGCCGCCCAGGCCGCCGCGTCCTGGGGTCCGGTGATCTCGGGCACGAAGCCGAAGCTCAGGTAGAGCGCGATCGCGGGGATCCTGGCGGTCGAGGTCGTGAGGAACGCGCTCTCGTGGCCCAGGTCCCGCAACGCCAGGCAGACGCGGCTCATGAGGGGCTTGGCGAGCCCGCGGCCCTGATGCGCGGGGTGGATCGCGACCCAGTGCACGCGGCCGGCCTCCGGGCCGCGCCGGGCGCCGCCGAACCACGCCGCGGCGGTGCCGATCGCCTTGCCGGCCGGGTCCTCCAGCATGAAGAGCCGGCGCCCGAGTTCGAGACCGTCGTCGCCGAACTGGGCGCGGAAGAGGCTCGCGGCGATGACGTTGTAAGCGTCCGCCGCCGACTGGATCCGGACCCACGCCAACTCGTCGCCAGGCGCGTAGGGCCGGATGGCGAAGCCGTCGGGGAGCGCGTGGCGGGGGAGGCCCGCGAGGTCACCCCGGACCATGGTCACGGACGCGTGGCGTGTTCGGGGTGGGCGCACGGGCGTTGGCTCCTCGGGACCGCGGCAAGGCGGCGTGTCCACGCCCACGATACGGTGGGCGCATGAAGCTCGTGCGCCGACGCCGAGTCGAACGCGAGGAGACCGCATGACCCAGGAGCGCGTGAAGCCGAGCGACGTCAGCCTTCGGGAGATCAACGAAGAGACCGTCGTCGCCATCGTCAAGCTGACGGTGGCCGAGAGCCAGAAGGGGTTCGTGGCGCCCAACGCGGTGTCGCTGGCGCAGGCGCTCTTCTCCAAGGCCGCCTGGTACCGCGCGATGTACCTGGGCGACGAGCCCGTCGGCTTCGTCATGCCGTACGACGAGACGCTGCTGGACCCACCCGATCCCGAGCCCGAGGTCGGCGTGTGGCGCTTCATGGTCGACGGGCGTTACCAGGGGCGCGGCATCGGCCGCGAGGCGCTGCTGCTGGTGATCGCCCACGTGTGCGCCAAGGGGGGCTTCAAGGCACTGGAGCTGTCGTACGTGCCCGGCCCCGGCTGCCCGGAGCCGTTCTACCGGTCGTTGGGCTTCCAGCCCACGGGCCGGATGGACGGCGACGAGGTCGTGCTCGAGCTGCCGCTGGATGGGGTCGCGGAGGGCGTTTGAGTAGGACTGCGTCTGCTTCACCTGGGAGGAGGGTCAGGCGCATGAGGTCGAGATCACGGACGACCGCAGAGCCGAGCTGGCCAACGGTCCGCCCCGGCCGTCGTTTGCCAACGGAACGCCCCCCACGCACCCGGGTGAGATGCTCCGCGAGGAGTTCCTCGAGCCATTGGGAATCAGCCAGGTGGCGTTCGCGAAACGGCTCGGCGTGTCGTTCCAGCGGCTCCATGCCAGCATCCGTGGACGGCGGGCAGTGACGCCGGACACCGCCCTGCGCCTGGCCTGGGTGACCGGTACGAGCGCCGGCTTCTGGCTTGGCCTGCAGCAGGACTGGGAATTGTGGCACGCGTTGCGCACCGATGAGGCCGCGTCGATCGCGCGCTTGACCCCGCTGGCGATCGCTACCGAGCGCTACCGTGCGCGGCGCGATCGTCGCTCCGTAGGGGTGATGGTGCGACCTTGTGAGAGCACTGCGGCGGGGCCCGCCGCCGTCACGACTCCCGCACCCAGCGCAGGATCCCCCGCGCGGCCGGCGCCTCGGGCTTCAGCGGGTGCGGCGCCCAGGGGCTGACGATGGCGAGGCGGTCGCCGTCGAGCGCGAAGGTGCGCGCCTGCTCGGTGCCGGTCCAGGCCTCGTTCCAGCTGGCGTCGACGGTGGTGACGAAGCGGTCTCCCTCGAGGCGGTAGCGGCCGGTGTAGGCGAGCATCGTGCGAAAGAGGGCGGCGAGCTCGGCGTCGGTGCGCCCGGGCGTGCGTTCGGCGGCGACGATCATGCCGATCATGAAGCCGTCCGCGGTCAGGACGAGGCGCCCGCGCGGGCGCCGCCCCAGGGGATGACGCCGCTCGGTCCGGCCCTCGATCTCGAGCTCGAACGCCAGCAGGCGCCAGATGCCGACCGGGCTCGCGTCGGGGTCGGGGGCGCCTGCGGTGACCGGGTGCTGGTATGGCATGTTGTCCTCCCTGGCCCCATGGTGCACGCCGTGGGAAGATGCTGGCAACGACCCGGCACGCGACGGCCGCGCGCGACGGAAGGGAGAAGCGATGCCCGCGAGAGACCCCCGCCATGGGCCGCGCCTACGGGTGCGCGCCATGGCGTGCGCGCCGAACGCTCGCTTCGCGCGGCGCGTACGTACGCTGTCCCTCGCGCTCGTCGCGCTGCTCGCGCTGCACACCGCGTGGGGGCAGCCGGCCATGCCCGACCTCGCCGCCATCGACGCCTACGTCGAGGCGGAGATGCGGGCCGCGCGCGTCCCCGGGCTGGCGCTCGCCATCGTCCACGGCGACCGGATCGTCCACCTGCGGGCCTTCGGCGTCGCCGACCCCAGCGGGCGGCCGGTGACGCCGCAGACGCCGTTCGTCATCGGTTCGCTCAGTAAGTCGTTCACGGCGCTGGCCGTCATGCAACTGGTGGAGGAGGGCCGCGTCGACCTCGACGCCCCCGTGCGCGTCTACCTGCCCTGGTTCCGCCTCGCCGACCCCGCGGCGTCGGAGCGCATCACCGTGCGCCAGCTGCTCCACCACACCAGCGGCATCCCCGCCGGTCCCGGCCTGCGCTCGTTGTTGGGTGATGGGGACGTCGACCTCGCGGCGCGCGTGGCGGGCTACGCCGACGTGGTCCCGCGCCGGGAGCCCGGCGTGGCCTTCGAGTACTCGAACGCCAACTACCTGGTGCTCGGGGCGCTCGTGGAGGCGGTGGCCGGCATGCCCTACGCGGCGGTCGTGCGCGAGCGGATCTTCGACCCGCTCGGCATGCGCCACGCCTCCGGCGACCCCGCCGCGGCCGCGGCCGCCGGCCTGGCGACCGGGTACCGGTACGCGTTCGGCTTCCCGCTCCCCGCCGACCTGCCGTTCCCGCGCGACGCGGTCCCCGCCGGCTTCCTCATGGCCTCGGCGGAGGACATGGCCCGCTACCTCATCGCTCACCTGGGCGGCGCTCCCGGCGGCGGCGCCTCCGGCGACGGGGCCCCCGGTGACCGGGCTTCCGTCGCCGGGGCCCCCGGTGACCGGGCTTCCGTCGCCGGGGCCGTCCTCGGCGCCGCGGGCCTCGCCGAGCTGCACCGCCCGGCGGTCACCGTCGTGGAGGGCATCGACTACGCCATGGGGTGGGAGGTCGGGCGCCGTGGCGGCGTGCCGACGCTCGCCCACGACGGCGCCACCGCCGCCTTCTTCGCCAGCGCCGTGTTGCGCCGCGACGAGCCCTGGGGCGTCGTCGTGCTCAGCAACGCGGGCGGCCTGTTCGCGGCGCCCGCCGCCACGATCGCCGCCGGGGTGACGGCGCTCATCGCGGGCGGCGAGCCGGACGCGCCGCCGCCGCTGGGGTTCGCGACCTTCCACGCGGTCGTCACCGTCTTCGTGCTGCTCCTGAGCGCGCTGCTGGTCCGCTCCATCGTCCTGCTGCCGCGTTGGCGACGCCGGTTGGCGGAGCGCCCGCCCGTCGGCTCCGGGTGGTTGTTCCGCGTCGTGCTGCCCACCGTGGTCGACCTCTCGTGGCCGTTGGTGGTGTTCGTCGTCATCCCCGCCGGCGCCGGCTTCGCGTTGTGGCCCGTCATGCTGCGCTTCCAGCCCGACCTGGTCGGTTGGCTGCTGGCGGTGGCGGCCGTGACGTTCGTCAAGGGCGCGCTGAGGCCGGCCCTGGCGTGGACGGCGCTGCGGCGCGTCGGCGCGGGGTAGGCGGTGCTCGGCGAGGCGGGAGGACGCCCCGGTCATCGCACTGCCTCGTGCACGAACGATTGAACGCGGTTTCAGTCCGTCTCCGGGGACCGACGGCTCGCTCCTCGGAGACGAATGTCATGGAATGCGTCCTATACAGTTATGAGGCCAACCGAAGCCGGGGACCCGTTGACGAGATGGCGATCGTCTGCTATCTTGCGATGAAAGCGATTTCAGGCACAGTCTCACGCGATCCTGCGTGAGTCCGACGAAGCGAAGCTGGACCTTGGCGAGGAGGGGAGAGATGGCGACCATCCGAGAAGTCTCGCGCCTGGCGCGCGTCTCGCCCGCAACCGTCTCGCGGGTCCTCAACGGGACGACCCCGGTCGCGCCCCCCACGCGCGAGCGCGTGCTGCAGGCGGTCGCGGCACTCGATTACACGCCGAACGCCTTCGCCCGCGGCCTCGCCACCAACCGTTCGGGCGGCATCGGCGTCACCGTGAACGAGGTCTCGAGCCCGTACTTCGGCGCCTTCGTCTTCGGCGTCGAGCAGGTCGCGCGCGAGAACGGCCTCCACCTCATGGTGTCGAGCGGCTTCGCCGACGCGCAGAGCGAGCGCACGTCGATCGACTTCCTGCTGTCGCGCCGTTGCGACGGCTTGGTCGTCCAGGCGGAGGGACTGGCGGACGAGGACCTCATCGACCTGGTCCGCCGCGGCCCGGCGCCCGTCGTCTTGTTCGGCCGGGCCGTCGCCGAGATCGAGGACGTCTGCGTCGTCATGCGCAACGAGCGCGGGGGCGCCATGGCCGCCGAGTACCTGTTGGCCCACGGCCATCGTCGCATCGCCCACGTCACCGGCCCGCTCTCCTTCCCGGACGCCCGCGAGCGCCTGCAGGGCTACCGTCGCGCCCTGGAGGCCGCCGGCGCCGGCTACGACGAACGCTACGTCGTGGAGTCGGACTTCCGGGAGGAGGGCGGCGCCAGGGCGACCGCGCGCCTCCTCGAGCGCGTGCCCGACCTCACGGCGATCTTCTACGGCAACGATCAGATGGCCGCCGGGGGCATGCGCACCCTGCGCGAGCACGGCCGCGACGTGCCGGGCGACGTCTCCGTCATCGGGTTCGACGACGTCTTCCTCGCCCGCTACCTGACGCCGACCCTCACGACGGTCCGTCAACCCCTCATCGACATGGGGCGCGCCGCCGCCCACCTGCTGCTCAACCGGCTCGACCACAAGAGGAGGGAGGTGGTGCACCGCTTCGACCCGGAACTGGTCGAACGTCAGTCGGTCGCGCGCATCGTGCGCTGACGTGGCTCCTCGACCGCGCCCCACCTGCCAGGTGGTTCCACTCCCGGGGTGGGTTTCGATCGCGGCAACGATCGAACGCAGGCGCACGTTCCGCGTTCACCCGCTCGAGCGTCCGAGGCCCATGCGGGCGAACGGGACGCCCGACCGCCACCACGTTCCGCCCGCGGGCGGAACCACGGGCATCCACCTCCGCCGAGATCGCAACGTCCTGCGTCTCGCACGGTGCGATGCCGAGAAAGGAACCGCATGCGCAAGCTCGCTGCCCTCCTCGCCCTCCTCGCCGTGCTCGGCATGGCGACCGCCCAGACGCAGGTCCGCTGGTTCGTCGGCCTCGGTGCCGGCACCGACGAGCCCCTGTTCGTCGCCCAGCGCGCGATCGTCGACGAGTTCAACGCCTCGCAGTCCGACGTTCGGCTGGTCCTCGAGATCGTCGACAACAACCAGGCCTACGACGTGCTGGCCACCCAGATCGCCGCCGGCAACGCCCCCGACATCGTCGGGCCGATGGGCATCCGCGGCGGGGCCGCGTTCCCCGGCGTGTGGCTCGACCTCGAACCGCTCGTCGAGTCGACGGGCTACGACCTGAGCGACTTCGACCCGGAGATGGTGGAGTTCTACCGCACCGACGACGGCCTCATCGGCCTCCCCTTCGCGGTCTTCCCCTCCTACCTCAGCTACAACAAGGCCCTGTTCGACGAGGCCGGCCTGGCCTACCCGCCCGCCGCCTACGGCGAACCCTACGTCGATGCGAACGGCGTCGAGCACGTCTGGGACGTCGACAAGATGACCGAACTGGCCCTCATGCTCACGGTCGACGGCAGCGGCGCGGACGCGACCGAGCCCGATTTCGACATCAACAACGTCGTGCAGTGGGGCTTCGGGATCATGTGGCGCGACATCCGCGGGCGCCTCAGCCTCTTCGGCGCCGGCAACTTCATCGACGACGACGGCAACGCCACGATGCCCGACCACTGGCGCACGGGCCTGTCCTGGTACCAGGACGCCATGTGGCAGCAGGGCTTCTACCCGAACGGCCCCTACGGCAACAGCGCCCTGCTCGGCGACGGCAACTGGTTCGACTCGGGCAACCTGGCGATGGCCCAGACGCAGCTCTGGTACGCCGGCTGCTGCATGTTCTCGGTCGCGGGCAAGAACGACTTCGATTTCGCCGCCATGCCCTCGTACGAAGGCCAGGTGACCGCCACCGTCAACGCCGACACCTTCAGCATCACCCGCGCCAGCCGCAACCCCGAGGCGGCCTTCGCCGCGTTGTCGTTCCTGCTCAGCCCGGAGGTCGCCGGCCGCCTGAACGCCCTGTACGGCGGGATGCCCGCGCGCCTCAGCCTGCAGGACGCGTACTTCGACGCCTTCGAGGAGCGCAACTTCCCGGGCCGCAACCTCAACTGGGAAGTGGTCGCCGCAGGCCTGAGCTACCCCGACGTCCCCAACCACGAGGCCGGTCTGCCCGCCTTCCGCGAGGCCGAGGACCGCTACAACGCCTTCACGCAGCGGCTCGACAACGAGCCGGACTTCGACCTCGCCACCGAGATCGACCGGTTGGTGGCCGAACTCCAGCTGATCTTCGACGCCGCCAGGGCGCGGAACTGAACACCCGCGGGGGTTTCGGTCGCCCACGGCGGTGACCGAACCCCCTCCCCGCCGCTGCGTGCGGCGCAGGGCCGAGCCGTCGGGCCCTCTCCGCGCGCGGGACCCCTGGTTGCGCTCGGAGGAGGCCCATGGCGTTCCTGGATGAGATTCAACGTGCTCGTCGCGAGAAGGGTCCGCGCGAGAAGCTCGGCCGCATGGCGCGCTGGGAGGCGCGCTGGGGGTATGCCTTCATCGCCCTGTGGATGGTGGGCTTCAGCCTCTGGTACCTGATCCCGATGGCCGCGTCGCTGGTGTTCTCGCTGTTCGACTTCGAGCTCACCAACCTGAGCGCGGCGCGCTTCGTCGGGCTCGGCAACTGGCGACGCCTGTTGTTCGAGGACCCGCTCGTGTGGCAGTCGCTCCGCGTCACCTTCACCTTCGCCCTCATCTCGCTGCCCGTCGGTATGGTCTCGGCGTTCTTCCTGGCCGTGCTCCTCAACTCCAAGCAACTGATCGCGGCGAACGTGTTCCGGACGCTGTTCTACGCCCCCGCCATGGTGCCCGCCGTCGCCGGCGTGCTCATCTGGAGCGGCGTGCTGGACCCCACCACCGGTTGGATCAACCGCCTCATCGCGTTCGTGTTCCAGGTCGACGCCGTGGGCCCCAACGGCATCCGCTGGCTCGCCGACCCGGTGCTCGTCTACGTCGCGTACACGCTCATCGGCCTGTGGGGCATCGGCAACGCCATCCTCTACAACCTCGCCAGCCTCCAGGGCGTGCCCACCGAGCTCTACGAGGCGGCCGACATCGACGGCGCGAGCTGGTGGCGCAAACTCACGGCCATCACCGTGCCCATGGTGTCCCCGGTCATCTTCTACAACCTCGTGCTCGGGGTCATCGGCCTGCTGCAGTTCTTCGTCACGCCGTACGTGCTGACCGGAGGGAGCGGCTTCCCGCAGGGGCAGACCTACTACTACATGATCCACTTCTTCAAGCAAGCGTTCGGGTTCCTCAACATGGGCTACGGCGCGACGATCGCCTGGTTCATGTTCCTGATCGCGCTCGGCATCACGGTCCTGCTGTTCGGCACGGCCAAGTACTGGGTGTACTACGCCGCGGAGCGCCGCTGATGGCGGCCGCCCCCGTCACCCGGCCCTCGGCGGCCCCCGTCGCCGTCCCTGCGCCCGCCCCCCAGCGGGGCGAAGGGATGATGGCGCGCAACGCCGTCATGCGCGCCGCGATCACCTCGCTGGTCCTGGTCATCCTGCTGCTCTACCTCATGCCGCTCGGTTACAGCATCGCCACCTCGCTGAAGAGCAAGGAGCAGGCGTCGGACGTCAACGCGCCGATCCTGCCGTCCGCCCCCGAGCGCTTCGAGTTCGAGGGCCGGACGTACGACGTCTACCGCGTGCCCACCGACGAGGGCGAGCAGCGCTGGGCGCTGGTCACGCCCGGGCGCAACTCCAGCATGTTCGTCGATCCGGACGACCCCGGGGCCGGCCTCTTCGAGTGGGAGGGGCGCTGGCGGACGCTGACGCCGGCGTACCGCCTGGCGTTCCAGTGGAACAACTACCAGCGGGCCTACGAGTTCATCGACTTCCTCCGGCTCCTCGGGTACACGCTCATGTACGCGGGCATCACCACCGTCGCGGCGACCACCTCGGCGGCGATCGTCGCCTACGGTTTCGCGCGCTTCAAGTTCCCCTTCCGCAACGTCCTGTTCATCGTGCTGATCTCCACCATCATCCTGCCGCCGCAGGTGACGCTCGTCCCCACCTACGCGTTCTTCTTCCAGCTCGGCTGGGTGGGCACCTGGCTGCCGCTGATCGTGCCGCAGTTCTTCTCCAACGCCTACAACGTCTTCCTGTTGCGGCAGTACTTCATGACCATCCCGACCGCGATGGAGGAGGCGGCGCGCATCGACGGCGCCGGTCCCATCCGGACCTTCGTGTCGGTGATCCTGCCGCAGGCGGTGCCCGCCCTGATCGCCGTCTCGCTGTTCCACTTCTTCTTCGCGTGGAACGACTTCTTCGGACCGCTCATCTACCTGGCCGGCAACGCCGACATCAACCCGCTCGCCGTCGGCCTCTTCCGCTTCAACGGCCTCTACAGCTCGGAGCCGCAGCTGATCCAGGCGGCCTCGATCCTGACGATGATCATCCCGCTGCTCGTCTTCTTCTTCGCGCAGCGCTTCTTCATGCAGGGGATCGTCCTGACCGGCGACAAGTAAGGCCATCCGACCGGAGGCTGCACGACCGGTCGCGAGACCGGCGCGCCGCCTCCGGGTCGCCCCCGGACCCCTGCGCCTCTCGTCTCACCGAAGGATCCCAACAGCCATGTCGCACCCGGCAGTCCATCTCGGCCACGGGCTCCTGTGGCCGGCCGGCGCCCCGGTCGAGGGCGGTTACGTCACCCTGTCCGGCGAGCGCTCCCACCGCATCCGCCACGTCGACGCCATGCCACCCTTCCTCATGAGCCTGGTCGGCGCCTCCGACCTGTGGATGTTCGTGTCGAGCAGCGGCGGCCTCACGGCCGGCCGGGTGGACGCGGACGGCGCCTTGTTCCCGTACGTCACCGAGGACCGGCTGACGGAGGGTTTCGACCACACCGGCCCCAAGACCGTGCTGCAGGTCACCCGTGGCGAGCGCCGCTCGCTGTGGGAGCCCTTCTCCGACCGCGGCCGCGGCGTCTACCGCGTGGAACGCAACCTCTACAAGAGCGCGCTCGGCGACGAGGTCCGATTCGAGGAGATCAACCACGACCTGGGGCTCGCCTTCCGCTACGCCTGGCGCGGCAGCGACGCCTTCGGCTTCGTGCGCACGGCCGAGCTCGAGGAGACGACGTCCGAGCCCTGCGCCATCGAGCTCCTCGACGGCCTGCAGAACCTCCTGCCGGCCGGCGTGACCGCCGCCATGCAGGCCGGCATGAGCAACCTCGTCGACGCCTACAAGCGCAACGAACTCGAACCCGCGAGCGGGCTCGGCCTGTTCGCGCTCAGCTCGATCCTGACCGACCTGGCCGAGCCGAGCGAGGCCCTGCGCGCCACCACGGTCTTCGCCCTCGGGCTCGAGGGCGCCCGCCACCTGCTGTCGTCAGGCCAGCTCGCGGCCTTCCGGCAGGGCGTGACGCCCGTGCAGGAGATCGACCAGCGCGGTCGACGCGGCGCGTACTTCGTGCACGCCGTGCTGACCCTCGCACCGGAGGAGAGCCGCCGTTGGCGGCTGGTCGCGGAGGTCGGGCAGGACCACGCCGGGGTGGTGGCGCTCGCAGGCGCCCTGCGACGCTCGCCGGCCGAGCTCGATGCGCGCGTCGAGGACGACCTGCGGCGCAGCCGCGAGGCCCTCGAGGCGATCGTCGCCAGCGCCGATGGGTTCCAGTGGACCCGCGACCGGCCCACCACCGACCATCACCTCGCCAGCGTCCTGTTCAACGTCATGCGCGGCGGCGTGTTCGTCGACGACGACCGCCTCGAGCGCGCAGACCTCGTGGCGTTCCTGAGGACCCGTAACCCCGCCGTGCTCGCCTCCCACGCCGCCTTCTTCCGGGGCCTCCCCGAGACGCTCGCCTACCACGACCTGGTGGCGCGCGCCGTCGAGGCGGGGTCGAGCGACCTCGAGCGGCTGTGCCGCGCCTACCTGCCGCTGGCCTTCAGCCGCCGGCACGGCGACCCCAGCCGCCCGTGGAACCGCTTCACCATCAACGTTCGCCACCCCGACGGCCGCCTGCGGCTCGACCACCAGGGCAACTGGCGCGACATCTTCCAGAACTGGGAGGCGCTGGCGCACGCGTTCCCCGGTTTCCTCAACGGGATGGTCTCCACGTTCCTCGGCGCGACCACCGCCGACGGCTACAACCCCTACCGCGTGACCCGCGACGGGATCGAGTGGGAGGTCCCCGAGCCCGACGCGGCATGGTCCAACATCGGCTACTGGAGCGACCACCAGGTCGTCTACCTGCAGCGCCTCCTCGAGGCCTCGGAGCGCTTCGACCCGGGGGCGCTCGCGGGCATCCTGGAGCGCCGGATCTTCAGCCACGCGAACGTGCCGTACCGCATCGCGCCGTACGAAGCCATGCTCGACGACCCCTACGACACCATCGAGTTCGACGCCGAGCTCGACCGCCGCATCGCGGCGGCGGTGGCGGCCGAGGGCACCGACGCGCGCCTGCTGAAGGGCCCGGACGGTGCGATCGTCCACGTGTCGATGGCGGAGAAGCTGCTCCTGCTCCTGCTGGTGAAGCTGGCCAACCTGGTGCCCGAGGGCGGCATCTGGATGAACACCCAGAGGCCGGAGTGGAACGACGCCAACAACGCGCTCGTCGGCAAGGGCCTCTCCGTCGTCACGACGGCCTACCTCTACCGCACCGTCGTCTTCCTGCAGGGCCTGCTGGCGGGCCGCGACCTCACGCTCTCGCGCGAGGTCGCGGACTTCCTCGACGCCGTGCACGACCGGCTGCGCGACCACGAGCCGGTGCTGGCCGGGGCGTTCGACGACCGCCGACGGCGCGCTTTCATGGATGCGCTCGGCGGCGCCGGCAGCGCCTACCGCCGTGCGCTCTACGCGCGGGGCCTCTCCGGCGACCGCAGCGAGCGCAACGCGGCGACGGTCACGGCCTTCCTGGAGCTCGCCCGGGCGTACCTGGAGCACACGCTGCGCGCCAACCGCCGCGACGACGCGCTCTACCACGCCTACAACGTGCTCGCGTTCGCCGTGGACGGCGCAGCCGGCGTCCGCCACCTCGACGAGATGCTCGAGGGCCAGGTCGCCGTCCTCTCGTCCGGCCTGCTCTCGTCCGCGGAAGTGCTGGAGCTGCTCGCGAGCCTGCGACGCGGTCGCCTGTACCGTGCCGACCAGCACAGCTACGTCCTGTACCCCGACCGCGACCTCCCCGGCTTCCTCGCCAAGAACACGATCCCGGCCGAGCGCGTCGCCAGCTCGGCGCTCCTGACGGCCCTGGTCGCGGCGGGCGACACCCGCATCGTCGTGCGTGACGAGAACGGCGACGTACACTTCCACGCCGGCTTCCGCAACGCCAAGGGCGTGCGTCGCGCGCTGGCCGACCTGGCGGCCGACGATCGCTGGGCCGCGGCCGTGGCGGCCGGCGGCGACGCCGTCGTCCGGACGTTCGAGGAGGTCTTCGACCACGCCGCCTTCACCGGGCGCTCCGGCACCTTCTTCGCCTACGAGGGCCTGGGCAGCATCTATTGGCACATGGTCTCCAAGCTGCTGCTGGCCGTGCAGGAGTGCTACTTCCGCGCGTGCGACGCCGGCGAGCCCGGCGCGACGCTCGCGGCGCTCGCGGCCGCGTACGACGACGTCCGCGCGGGGCTCGGCTTCCACAAGACGCCCGCCGAGTTCGGCGCCTTCCCGACGGACCCGTACTCGCACACGCCCGCCCACGCGGGCGCGCAGCAGCCGGGGATGACGGGCCAGGTCAAGGAGGACGTCCTCGCGCGCCTGGGCGAGCTGGGCGTCGAGGTGCGGGGCGGGCGGCTCGGCTTCGCGCCGACGCTCCTGGGTCGCGAGGAGTTCGTGGAGGAGCCGACCACGGCGACCGTGCGGGCGATCGGCGGCGCCGCCGAGCTGCGGCTCGACCCGGGCACGCTGGCGTTCACCTTCTGCCAGGTCCCCGTCGTGTACCGATTGACGGATGGCGGCGCCCGCGTCGAGCTGACGGGGCGCGACGGCACGACGCGGGTCTTCGACGGTCCCTTCCTCGACGCCGCCAGCAGCCGCGAGGTGTTCGAGCGCCGTGGCACGGT
>JAHYJQ010000054.1 GCA_019429025.1 Trueperaceae bacterium
GGCAAGGCAGAGATCGTGCTGGCCTCCGGTTCGGGCGTCGACGTGCGACCGGCTCTCGCGGCGGCGCTGGTGCACCTGTCGGGCCGCGGCGGCGGGCGGCCCGAGCGCGCACAGGGCGCTGGACCCGCCACCGACGGGGTCGCGGCCGCGTTGGCGGCGGCGCACGACGTGCTGGCCGGGTGAGCCGGAGGACCGATCCGTGTCGCCGTATATCGGAATGATTCCGATTAGTGTGCTAGGATCCGGAACGGAGGTACGACCATGCCCGAGAAACTGCATGCCATCGTCCACGACATCCCGGAAGCCGAACGCGCCGACCTGGTGGCGCTGCTGAACGCCCGCCTGGCCGACACGGCCGACCTCTACGGCCAGCTCAAGATGGCCCACTGGAACGTCAAGGGCATCCACTTCCAGACGCTGCACGAGCTGTTCGACAAGGTCGCGGACGCCGTCGAGCCCTACGTCGACGAGCTCGCCGAGCGCGTCACCGGCCTCGGCGGGACCGCCCGCGGCACCGTGCGCATGGCCGCCGCCGCCAGCTCGCTCTCCGAGTACCCGGCCGACGTCGTCGATGGCGACGCCCACCTGGCGCTCGTGCGCGACCGGCTCGCGGCGTACGCCGCGGACAACCGCCGCGCCATCGACACGGCCGGCGACCTGGGCGACGCGGCGTCCGAGGACCTGCTCACCGAGATCCAGCGCGAGATCGACCTGCACCTCTACTTCGTGCAGTCGCACCTGCCCGGCTGAGCCGGTCCCGTCGAGGAACGACGCCGTCGGCCGCCGCCCACCGCGGCGGCCAACCCGTCGGGGCGGGCGTGGCCATGACATGCCGGACCAGCGCGGTAGGCCCGCGTCGGCATGAGGAGGGCAGCGCCGCCTACGCCTCGAAGCCGCCCGAGCCGCCGACGTCGTCGCTCAGCCCGGACGCCTCGAGCACGTGCTCGGCGACGAAGATCGGGCACTTCGCGCGCACGGCCAGCGCCAGCGCGTCCGACGGGCGGGCGTCGACGTCGAAGCGCACGCCGTGCCGCTCGAGGACGACCATCGCGTAGTAGGTGCCGTCGACCAGGTCCGTGACCTCGACCTTGGCGACCGTGGCGTCGAGCATGCCCAGCATCGACAGCAGGAGGTCGTGCGTGAGCGGCCGCTCCGGCGGCTCCGCCTGCCGGCCCGTGGCGATCGACACGGCCTGCAGCGCGTCGATGACGATGGGCAACAACTCGCCCTTGGGCGCCTTCAAGAGCACCAGGAAGCGCGCGCCGTCCTCGCCGGAGACGGCGATGTCCTCGAGCGTGACCTCGACCATGGCCCGAGTGTAAACCCCGGCGCGGTAGACTCCCGCGCATGAGCCGACCCGCGGCCCCTCCGGCCCCCGCCGCGCGCCGCTCGGGCTACGAGGTCGTCGTCGGCCTCGAGGTGCACCTGGCGCTGCGCACCCGCACCAAGCTCTTCTGCCGCTGCGCCGCCGTGGGCGGCGCGGACGCGCACGAGCCGAACCGCCACGTCTGCCCCGTCTGCCTGGGGCTCCCCGGCGCGTTGCCCGTGCCGAACGCCCGCGCGCTCGAGCTCGCCGTGCGCTTCGCCGCCGCGCTGGGCTGCGCCGTCCCCGAGGTCACCACCTTCGCCCGCAAGCACTACGGCTACCCCGACGCGCCCAAGAACTACCAGATCAGCCAGCACGACCGCCCCGTCGGGCTCGGCGGCGCCCTCGAGCTGCCGAACGGCCGGCGCGTCGGTCTGGTGCGCTGCCACCTCGAGGAGGACGCGGGGCGGCTGATCCATCCGACCTACGCCGACCACAGCCTGGTCGACCTCGACCGCGCCGGCGCGCCCCTCATCGAGCTCGTCACGGCGCCCGACCTGCGCTCCGGCGAGGACGCCCGCGCGTTCCTCGAGGAGGTGCGCGCCCTCGCCCGCGCGCTCGACGTCTCCGACGCCACCCCCGAGGAGGGCCGCATGCGCGCCGACGTCAACGTCTCCCTGCGGCGCCCCGGCGAGCCGCTCGGCACCAAGGTCGAGGTGAAGAACCTCAACTCGTTCAAGAGCGTGCAGGCCGCCATCGAGAGCGAGGCCACGCGGCAGGAGCGGCTGCTGCAGGCCGGCCGCCCCGTGTCGCAGGAGACGCGCGGCTGGAACGAGGGCGGCCAGAAGAGTTACGTCATGCGCACGAAGGAGGAGGCGGCCGACTACCGCTACCTCGACGACCCCGACCTCCCGCCCGTCCGCCTGACGGCCGCGTGGCTCGCCGCCGTCCGCGCCGCCACCCCCGAGACGCCGGCCGCGCTGCGCCGGCGCTACGCGGCCGCCGGGCTCAGGCCCGACGACGCCGACCGGCTCGCCACCGACGCCGACCTCTCGCGCGCCTACGACGCGCTGGTCGCCGCGGCCGGCCGCATCGCGGTCTCGACGGCGCCCGCGGCCGCACCCCAGGCGCCGCCGTCCGCGGCGCACGCGCCCGCCCCGCAGGCGTTGGCCAACTGGCTGCTCGTGGAGGTGGTCGGCTGGGCCCACGCAACGGACACGGACGTCGCCGCCCTGCGCCTGAGCGAACCCGACGCCGCGGAGCGGCTCGCCGCCCTCGTCGCGCTGGTCGACGCCCGCGAGATCACCGGGCCGACCGCCAAGGCCCTGCTCGGCGAGGTGCTGGCCGGCGCTGACCCTCGGGCGCTGGTGGCGACCCGCGGCCTGCGGCAGGTCTCGGACGAGGACGAACTGGGCGGCTGGGTCGACGCGGCGCTCGCGGCCCACCCGGAGGTCGCCGCGGGCGCGCGGGAGCAGCCCAAGGCGGTCAACTTCCTCATGGGCAGGGTGATGCAGGCGAGCCGCGGGCAGGCGCGCCCAGAGGCGGTGCGGGCCCTGCTGCTCGAGCGGCTGGGGCTGGCGGAACGATGAACGCTCGCCTGGCGACCCTCGCGCGCGCCGCTGCGGCCACCGCGCTCCTGGCGTGGGGCGCCGCGCTGGCGGAGAGCGGCCCGCCACCGGCACCCGCGGGCGGGCTCGGCACGGCCGCGGCCTCCACCGCCGCCGACCCCGCGCTCGACGCCCTCGTCGCCGGCCACCCGGTCTTCGGCCCGGCGCTCGCCTACCGCAGCGTCGCCAGCGAGATCGCCGAGCGCGCCCTGCGCGACGCCGAAGACGACCTCGCGCGCGCCGGCAGCGGCCTGTCGGCCGGCCTGACGTGGCGGCCGAGCGTCGCCTGGCGCGGCGCCGCCGGCGATGCCTTCGACCCGGCCGCCGGCAGCCCGAGCGGCGACCTGACGGCCTCCTTCGCCTGGCGCGCCGACGCGCAGGCGTTGCTGCGCGCGCGCACGGCCGCCCACCGCGCGGGCGTGGCGCACGCCGAGCGGGCCAACCGCGACCTGCGCGAGGCGCTCTCGCGCCACATCGATCTGCAGCGGGCGCACGTCGCCCTGACGATCGCCGAGGACGCGGCGACCACGCGCGGCGCCACCCTGGCGGCGGCCGAACGGGTCGACCTCGACGCCCTCGCGCCGGCGCCCAGGGCGCACGAGCCCGGGGTGGCCGAGCCGCGCACCCTACTCGCGTCGCGGCTCGCCGCCGAGCGCGCCGTCGCCGCCGTGGAGCGCGCAGCGCGGGACGTCGCCTCGGCGGCGCGGCGCGCGGCGGAGGCCGGGTTCGATCCGCGGCTCGCCGTCGACCGCCACCGCGACCGCCTCGCCCGGCTCCCGCTGGAGGGGTGGCGGCTGTGGCTCCCCGACGCCGACCCGCTGGCCTCGCCCGAGGTCGTGCGCGCCGCGCTCGACCTGGCGGCCGCCGAGGCGGCCGAGCGCCGCGTCCGCGTCGGCGGCCTGCTCGACGACCTGCGCCTGGAGGCCACCCGGACCGAGGAGGCCGCCCGGCTCCGTGCCAGCGTGCGGCTCGACGGCGGCCGGCCGACCGCCGCGCTCGACCTCAGCGTGCGACCCGCCGCGCGCGCGTCCTGGTCGCTGGCCCTCAGCGCCGTGCTGCGCATCGACGACGGCTACGCGCGGGACCTCACGCGCGCGGCGGCCGCCGTCGGGGACGCGGCCGCGGCCTGGGCGGCGGCCGCCGACGACGCCGAGTGGCGGCTCGTCGAGGCCCGCTTCGCCGCGCTGGACGCCGAGGCCGACGTCGCGTTCGCCGAGCGCGGCCTGGCGCTGGCGCGGCTGGCGCTGCGCGAGGAGATCGACGCGTGGCGCGGCCCGGACGACGCCGGACCCGACGACGGCGCGCGCGATCGGGCGGACGCCGCCCTCGCGCGCGCCGCGATCGCCCTCGAGCGCGAACGCGACGCGTTCTACCGCGCCTGGAACGCCTACCTCTTGGCCGCGGAGCGCTACTGGTCCGCGGGCGGCGTGCTCGGCGGGGTGCTGGCGCCACCGTGAGCGCCCGCGCCGCACCGCGGGCGGCGGCTGCCCCACTGGGCGTCCGCCACCGACCCGCCGCCGCTCAGGCCCTCGCCTCGCCCGGCCGCCCGGCCGACAGGTAGATCCCGTCGACGTCGCCCAGGTGGACGAAGCGGTCCACGAGGTCGATGAGCGTCTGCGCGGCGGCCTCGCGGAAGGCGAGGACCTCGACGCGCTTGCCGCGCTCCTGGGCCAGCTGCAGGATGGGGACGAAGTCGCCGTCGCCGGACGCCAGCACGATGACGTCGAGGTGGCCCCAGGCGCGGACCACGTCGGCCGCGATCCCCATGTCCCAGTCGCCCTCGAGGACCGTGCGCCCCTGGTCGTCGGCGCGGTGGACGCGCACGTCGCGCCGGCGCACGCGGTAGCCGAGGGCCGAGAGCCGGGTGATGAAGCCGTGGGCGCTCGACTCGCCCGCGCGCTCGACGACGTAGGCCGTCGCCGCGTGCAGGTCGCGGCCGCGCACGGCAACGCGCAGCAGCTGCTCGTAGTCGAGGTTGCGCCCGGCGGCGTCGCGCGCCGCGTAGTAGAGGTTCTGGGTGTCGACGAACAGCCCGACCCGCTGGCCGGCGCGCTCGCCCCACGAGCCGGGCAGCCCGCCGCCAGGCGCGGCGGCCGTCACGGCCGCTCCGCGGCCAGGCGCAGGGCCATGACCCACTCGTCCTCGTAGACCTGGCCGCCGCCGCGCGGGTCGACCGCGACCTGCTCGCGCAGCACCCCCTCCGCCTCGTAGCCGAGGCGGCGGTACAGCGCGATCGCGCCCGTGTTGCCGGCCCGCACGTGGAGCTGCAGCTTGCGCAGGCGCCGCGACGTCGCCCACCGCCGGGCATCGTCCATCAGGGCGCTCCCCACGCCGCGGCCCCGCCAACCGGGTGCCACGGCCACGGTGAGGATCGCGAGGTGGGCGAGGCGGCGCGACCCGCCGCGATGCGCCTCGACCCAGCCGATCGGCTCGCCGCGGGCGACCGCCAGCGCGACGTGCCCCTCGCGCGGGTCGAGCCCGCGCAGCCTGGCGGCGAGCGAGGCGGCGGACGCCGCGCCGTCGCCGACGAAGGCCGTCCCCTCGGCGTAGATGCCGCGCTGGAGCGCGTGCCAGGCCTCGGCGTCGGTGGACCGCGCGGCACGCACCTGCCACGGCACGCTCTCCGCGGGGGCGCGGGCATCGATCGGCGTCGCTCGGAACATGGCGCGAGTATAGCCAGGGACGCCTTCTCGACGCGCGCCGCCTGCTATCCTCGGTCGTTCGGGGAGGCGCCGCGCCGAGAGCGCCCGCGACGCGCCGCGTGTCGCGCGCCCCACCCCGCCAGGAGGACCCGTGCTCAAGCTCGTCACGGCCGAGTCGGTGACCGAGGGTCACCCGGACAAGCTGGCCGACCGCATCTCCGACGGCGTCCTGGACGCCATCCTGTCCCTGGACCCGCAGGCCCGCGTCGCCGCCGAGACGATGGTGACGATGGGCCTGGTGCTCGTGGCGGGCGAGATCACCTGCCACGGCTACGTCGACCTGCAGGCGATCGTGCGCGACACGATCCGCGAGGTCGGCTACACCGACACCGACTACGGCATCGACGCCGACCACTCCGCCGTGCTCATCGCCATCAAGGAGCAGTCGCCGGACATCGCCATGGGCGTCGACCGCTCGGCCGACGTCGCCGTCGGCGACGCCGCCGACCGGCTCGGGGCCGGCGACCAGGGCCTGATGGTCGGCTTCGCGGTCGACGAGACCGAGGCGCTCATGCCGCTGCCGATCACGCTGGCGCACGCCCTGACGAAGCGGCTCGCGCAGGTGCGCAGGGACGGCCTGCTGACCTCGCTGCGGCCCGACGGCAAGTCGCAGGTCACCGTGGCGTACGACGGCGACCGACCGGTGCGCGTCGACACCGTCGTGCTCTCGGCCCAGCACCACGCCGACGTCGACCTCGAGGCGCTGCGCGCCGACCTGCGTGCCCACGTCCTGCATCCCGTCCTGCCGCCCGAACTGATCGACGACGACACGAAGACCTACATCAACCCGACCGGCCGCTTCGTCATCGGCGGCCCGCAGGGCGACGTCGGCCTCACCGGCCGCAAGATCGTCGTCGACACCTACGGCGGCGCGGCCCCGCACGGCGGCGGCGCCTTCTCCGGCAAGGACCCGACGAAGGTCGATCGCAGCGCCAGCTACTACGCGCGCTACATGGCCAAGCAGGTGGTCGCCGCCGGCCTCGCGCGCCGCTGCCTCGTGCAGGTCGCCTACGCCATCGGCGTCGCCCGCCCGGTCGGCACCTACGTCGACACCTTCGGGACCGGCACCGTGCCCGACGCGGTGCTGGCGAAGGCCCTCGACCAGGTCTTCGATCCGCGGCCCGCGGCCATCATCGAGCAGCTCGACCTGCAGCGGCCGATCTACCAGGTGACGTCGGCGTACGGCCACTTCGGGCGTCCCGGCTTCGCCTGGGAGGCCCTCGATCGCGTCGAGGCGCTGCGCCGGGCCGTCGGCGTCTGATACAACTGCCCTCATGGCACGCATCGTGTTGGGCCACCGCGACGGGGCCCTGGCCACCCGCCAAGCGCGCACCGTCCTGACCGAGCTCTCCGCCGAATGGCCCGACGTCCAACTCGTCCTCCGGGTGGCCCCCGGCAAGGCGCCCCAGGACGCCCTGCTGGCGGCCCTCGCCGACGGCACCACCTCCCTGGCGGTCGCCGCCATCGACACCCTGCCGGCGAGCCTGCCGGAGGGCATCAAGCTCGCCGCCGTCGGTCGCCGGCTCGAGCCGCGCGTCGCGCTGGTCGCCCGCGGCCGCCTCGCGCTCGGCGACCTCGCCGCGGCCGCGCGCGTGCGCGTGCATGCCGACCGCGACCTCGGTTTCGTCCGCGCGGCGCTGCCCGGCGCCGACGCCGCCGTCTGGCGGGGCACCGTGGACGAGGCCCTCGCCGGCCTGGTGGCCGACGAGCACGACGCCCTGCTCTTCCCCGGCGCGCTGCTCATCGCGCTCGACCGCCGCGACCGCATCGACGCGCTGCTGCAGCCCGAGGCGTTCCCGCCGGCGCCCGGGCAGGGCGCCATGGGCCTGCTCGTGCGCGCCGAGGACGACGCCGCGGCGGAGCTCGCCTACACCCTCCAGCACCACCCCAGCTTCGACCGCGTGCGGGCCGAGCGCGCCTTCGCGGCGGGCCTGGCCGGCCACACCGTGGGCGCGCTGGCGACGATCGACGACGACGGCGACCTGCAGCTCTTCGGGGCGGTCGTCGGGGAGGGCGGCGCCGTGCTCCAGGTGACGACCTCGGGCGACCCCAAGGACGCCGAGGAGGTCGGCCGCGAGCTGGCGACGGACGTGCTGGAGCAGCTGGCCGCGCTCGGCTGAGCGCGCGCGCTCGGCTGAGCGCGCGCGATCGGCTGAGCGCGCGCGATCGGCTGAGGCGCGGCCCGACCCGCGCCGCGGTGAGCGCGCCGAACCCCCGGTAACCCGAAGAGACGCCGGACGCCCCACGATCGGGCGCCCGGCGCGCGCTGGCGGGTGCGGGCGTCAGCCCTCGCCGTTCGCGGCCTCCTCCTCGGCCTTCGCCTCGGCGAGGACGCGGTCGACCAGCTGGTGCGGCACCGGCTCGTAGCGGTCGATCTTGAGCGAGTAAGCGCCGCGGCCCCCGGTCTTGGAGCGGAGGTCGGCGGAGTAGCTGCGGATCTCGCTCATGGGCACGTGGGCGCTGATCACGCTGACCGAGCCCTCGGAGTCCATGCCCAGCACGCGGCCGCGGCGGCCGTTGAAGTCGCTGATGACGTCGCCGGTGAAGCGGTCGGGCACGCGCACCTTGAGCAGCGCGAGCGGCTCGAGCAGCTGCGGCTTGGCGCTGGCGCAGGCCTCCTTGAAGGCCTCGGCGGCGGCGGCCTGGAAGGCGATGTCCTTGCTGTCGACCGGGTGGTCCTTGCCGTCGTAGACCTCGACCCGCACGTCGACCAGCGGGAACCCGAGCGGCCCCCTCTCGGAGGCGGCGCGCACGCCCTTCTCGCACGAGCTCTGGAACTGCGTGGGGATGGTGCCGCCGACGACGGCCCAGTGGAACTCGATGCCGCTGCCGCGCTCCAGGGGCGCGACGCGCAGCGCCACCTCGGCGAACTGCCCGGCGCCGCCCGTCTGCTTCTTGTGGCGGTAGCGGGCGTCGCCGTCGCCCAGGATCGTCTCGCGGTAGCTGACGCGCGGCAGGCGCGTGTCGACGTTGACGCCGTAGCGCTCCGCCAGCTCGGCGACGGCGACCTCGAGGTGCACGTGGCCCATGCCCCAGAGCACCGTCTCCTTGGTCTCGGGGTCGCGGATGAGCTGCAGCGTCGGGTCGGCGTCGAGCAGCTTCTGCAGGCCCTCGGAGAGGCGGTCGTCGTCGGCGCGCGTCTTGGGCGACAGCGCCAGCGCCATGACCGGGCTGGGGACGCGGATGGGCGACAGCACGGCGTCGACGCCCGGGGCCGCCAGCGTGTCGCCGGTGCGCACGCCGTCGGCCTTGGTGATCGCGCCGATCATCCCCGCCTCCAGCGCCGGGACCTCGTCGAGCTGCACGCCCTTGGGGACGTAGAGGTGCGCCGTGCGCAGGTCGAGGTCCTGGGTGTTGTCGCGCAGCGGCTGCCCGGCCTTGAGCTCGCCGGACAGGACCCGCATGTGCGACACCTTGCCGAGGTACGGGTCGATGACCGTCTTGATGACGCGGGCCACGAACGGACCGTCCGGGCCGAGCTCCGGCATCGTGCCGCCCTCGACGCGCAGCGGCTTGTGGTGCTCGACGCCGCGCACGCCCTGCGCCAGGAAGTCGAGCAGCAGCGTGATGCCCATCGCCTCGGTCGCCGAGGTCAGCACCACCGGCTGCAGGTCGTTGGCGCGCACCGCGCGGTAGAACGCGGCCTTGAGGGTGAGCGGGTCGAGGTCCTCGCCCTCGAGGTACTGCATCATGAGGTCGTCGTCGGTCTCGACGATCGCCTCCACGAGCTTCTCGCGGTAGCTCTGCGCCACCCCGGCGACCTCGTCGGGGATGGGGCCCTGGCTGCGCTCGCCGCCCTGCCAGGTGTACGCCACCATGTCGAGCAGGTCGACGATGCCGCGGAAGTCCGCCGCCTGCCCGATCGGCACCTGGATGGCGGCCAGGTTGCCCTCGAGGCTCGCCTCGAGGTCGCTCATCGTGCGGAAGAAGTCCGCGTTCTCGCGGTCCATCTTGTTGACGACGACGATCTGGTTGAGCTCGCGCTCCGCGGCGCTCGACCACACGCGCTCGGTGCCGACCGCGACGCCGGAGACCGCCGACACGACGACCAACGCGCCATCGGCCGCGGCCATCGCACCGCGGATGTCGCCGACGAAGTCGGCGTAGCCGGGGGCGTCGATGACGTTGAACAGGTGGTCGCCCCAAGTGAGCGGGTGGACGGTGGAGTGGATCGAGATCTTGCGCCGCTTCTCCTCGGACGAGGTGTCGGAGGCCGTGTTGCCGTCCTCCACCTTGCCCATCTTGCCGATGACGCCGGCGCGCATGAGCATGGCCTCGAGCAGTGAGGTCTTGCCCGCGCCGCTGTGTGAGAGGAGGGCGACGTTCCGGATCTGGGCCATGCGGCGGGCTCCTTGGGCGGGGCTCCCCCGCCGGGGGCGGGGGGCGAGGGCTGGGATCGTGGTGGCCTCGGCACGCGCCGAGCGGGTCCCGAACGATACCACGGGGTCTCCGGCAGGCTGGGGACGGCTGGCCCCGGCCCCGTCGTGCTGTTACCCTCGACCCATGACGCCCTCCGCCCCCGTCGAGCGCGAGCTGAAGTACTCCCTGGTGGACGCGCCGCCCCCGCCGGCGGTGGTGGTGGCGCTGGGTCGGCAGGGGCCGTACGCCTTCGCCGAGGCGGGCACGACCGTGCACCGCGACCGCTACTACGACGGTGCCGCCGGCCAGCTGCGGCGCGCCGGTTGGGCGCTGCGGCAGCGGCGCACGCTGGCGCCGGACGCCGGCGACGGGCCCACGGTGGTGGCCACGCTCAAGGGCGCCGGGCGGGTCGACGGGGCGATGCACGAGCGCGAGGAGATCGAGGCCGCGATGGAGGGGCGGGCGTGGCCCCTGCCGATCGCCCGGCTCGTGGCGGTGCACGTGTCGCTGCGCGACCTGCGGCCGCGGCTGACCCTCGAGACCGAGCGGGCGGCCTACCGGGTCACCCGCGAGGGCCGCCCGGCGGCGCTGCTGGCGTTCGACCAGGTGCGCGTGCGCATCCCGGGCGGCGAGCGCAGCGCGCACTTCGACGAGGTGGAGATCGAGGCGATCGGCGGGACGACCGGTCCCGAGCTGCAGGGGATCGTGGACCTGCTGGACGCGCTGGTGCGGCTGACGCCGTCGTCTGCGAGCAAGCTGGAGCGCGCGGCGGCGCTCTTGGAGCTGGGCACGAGCCTGTGACGCTAGGAGGTGCGATGGACGCGACCGGGACGAGCGAGACGGAGCGAACGCTGTGGCTGGTGCGGCACGCCCAGGCGGCGACGGTGTCGCCGACGGGCGGCGACGCCGACCGGCCGCTCATCGACAAGGGCCACGACCAGGCCAGGCGGCTGGCGGCGGCGCTGGCCGGGTGGGGCGTCCGGCCCGACCGGGTGCTGTCGAGCCCGTGGCTGCGCGCCGCGGCCACCGCCGAGGGCCTGCGCGGTGAGGCGCCGGTCACGTACCTCGACGCGCTGGCGTCGCCGGGGGCGGCGGCGGCCTCGGCGGCGATCGTCGAGGCGCTCGCGCCCGGCGAGCGCAGCGCGGTCGTCGTGGGGCACGAGCCGTGGGTGTCGGCGCTGGCGTCGTGGTGGCTGTGCGGCAGCGAGTCGGGCCTCTACGTCGCCTTCCGCAAGGCCGCGGTGATGTCGCTCGTCGGCGTCCCCGGCGCGGGCCGCATGACCCTGACGGGCTTCGTGCCGATGCGTTGGATCAAGGCGCTGCAGGGGGACGCGGGGCTGGTGGATCGGGAGGACTGATTCGACGCGCGGCGACGCTGCGGCCGTACCCGCGTCGCGGGCTCATGCCTCCCACGGGTTGCGCACCGGCACGCCCAGCCCCTCGACATCGCCGACGTCGCCGACGTCGGTCACGTCGCGCGTCACCAGCGTGAGCGCGTGCCGGCGGGCGGTGGCGACCAGCAGGCCGTCGATCGTCGGCACCGTGCGGCCCGAGCGCGCGGCCTCGCCCGCCGTCCGCCCCCAGATGGCCGCCACGTCGGCGTCGACCGGTAGCACGCGCTCGCCGAAGCGTGGGCGCAGCTCGTCCTCGAGCCACGCCTGTAGCCGCCGGCGCTGGACGGCGTCGGCCAGGCGCGCGATCCCGCGCTCGATCTCGCCGAGCGTGAGGACGCTGACCGCCAGGTCCGCCTCGGGGGTCGCGCGCAACCAGGCGACGACCGCCGGGTCCGGCTCGCGCCGGCGGGCCTCCGAGAGCACCATCGTGTCGACGAGGAACCTCACGCGCCCGCCTCCGGCCGGCCGCCGTCGCCGCCGAGGTCGAGCTCCCGCGGCGCGTCGCGCGGTCGCTCCAGGTCGAGGTCGAGCTCCGCCCACGGCGATGCGCGCAGGAAGCCGACGAGGTCGTCGGCGTCGGCGCGCGTCAGGCGCCGGTACGCCTCGAGGGAGAGCACGACGGCGCGCTCCTCGCCGCGCACGGAGATCACCTGCGGGCCCTCACGGGTCTGGCGCAGGAGCTCACTGAGGCGGTTCTTGGCGTCGTGCAGCGACCAGGTCATGGGGGTCTCCTCGTCGACAGTCTAGATCATCTAGCCATCTCATGTCCCCCGAGGGCGTCCTGCGTCGCGACCGCACGTCGCGCCGAGCGAGGCGCCCGACACCGCGCCCCCAACGACCGGCGCCGCGAACCCGAGGGCCCGCGGCGCCGAGAGGCCGAGCACGGCGGCGATCTACACGAAGAACTGCAGCAGCTGCTGCTGGAAGAACATGACGACGACGCCGAAGGCCGTGTGGCCGATGAGGAACGAGCGCACCAACCCGAAGGGGTCGCGCATCTCCTCGATGGGATGGAAGTCGGTGACGACGAAGGTGGCGATGAGCGCGGCGAACATGCCGTGGCCGAAGCCGCCCACCAGGCCCAGGATCGGGAAGAAGAGGTCGACGGTGGACGGGAAGTCGCGCAGGATGACGTAGTCGGGCCCCTGGAAGGTGCCGGTGACGAACATGAGCGCCACCCAGCCGTAGGCGACCGCGAAGCCGATGCCGCCGAGGGCGAGGAAGATGCCACCGATCACCCGCGAACGCGCATCGACGCGCTTCGTGAAGATCGCGCCCAGCGCGCCCAGCGTGTCGTAGACCTTGCCGCCCCAGACGAGCGGCAGGTTGAGCACGGCGACCATGACCGCGGTCCCCAAGAGGCCCGTGAGGACCGACGTCAGCAGGAGTTCGAGGATCATCGGCGGGTCCCCCTCACCACAGCTTGTAGCCGGGCACCGGCTGCAGGTTCGCGAGCATGGTGATCAGCGAGGGCAGGTAGGCGATGACCACCAGGAAGATCGCCAGGCCCATCCACACCGAGAGGCTGTCCATGAAGCGCATCACGCCCTCGCTCTTGTAGCTGCGGGCGCTCGCCCAGGGGATCGCCGGCACGTCGGCCTCGGCCAGCCGCTTCTTCGAGAAGACCGTGCCGAACACGACCGTGAAGTAGAAGATGACCGCGAACAGCAGGATGACGCCGGAGAGGGCGGTGAAGGCCATCGGCACGCTGGCGTTGGCGTACGCCTCGGCGAGGGCGGCCGGCAGGTTGCTGATGTACGCGCGCCGCGGCACGGCCAGCAGGCCCTGCCAGTGCATGCCGATCGCGAAGATCATCATGCCGACGAACCAGGTCCAGTTGGCCCAGCGGGCCAGTGCCACCGAGAACAGCGGCTTGCCCGTCAGGTGGGGGAGCAGCCAGTAGGTGACGCCGAAGAAGGTCAGCGTCACCGCGGTGCCGACCGTCAGGTGGAAGTGGCCGGGGATCCAGGCGGTGTTGTGCACCAGCATGTTGAGGTTGAAGCTGGCGTTGACGATCCCGCCGGCCCCGCCGAAGATGAACGCGATCGCGGCGAGCAGCTGGGCGCTGACGGCGGGGTTGCCCCAGGGGAGCTTGCCGATCCAGCCGAGGACGCCGCGGCCGCCGTTGCGGCGCCCGGCGACCTCGAGGGAGGCCGCGATCGTGAAGGCGGTCAGCAGGCTGGGGATGCCGACGAACATCGTCAGCATGCTGTGCACCATCTTCCAGCCCGCCGGGATGCCCGGGTCGGTGAACTGGTGGTGGAAGCCGACCGGCACGCTGAACAGCAGGAACATGAGGAACGCCAGCCGCGCCAGAGGGTCGCTGACGAGCTCGCCGCCGGCCTGCTTGGGCAGCAGCGCGTACCAGCTGATGTACGCCGGCAGCAGCCAGAAGTAGACGATCGGGTGGCCGGTGTACCAGAAGAGCGTGCGGGCGAGCAGCGGGTCCACCCCGCCGATCCAGCCGAACGACCAGGGGATGAGGAAGCCGACGACGGAGACGACGATGCCGACGGAGGCGAGCATCCACATCATCCAGGTGACGACGCTCATGTAGGTGACGAGCGGGGTCGCCTGGCCCGGGTTCTGGCGACGCCAGACGGCCCGCAGCCGGATGACCTCGGCGCCCACCATCAGGCTCGAGACGACCACCAGCGCCAGGCCGACGTAGAACGTCCAGTGCCCGTAGAGCGGCGGGTAGAAGGTGTAGAGCACGCTCGAGGTGTTGCTCAGGATGCCGATCGCGGCGATGACGAGCCCGGCGACCGCGACTCCGAACGAGCCCCACATCCAGGTCATCGCCGGCTTCACGCCGAGCTCGCGCACCGGCAGGTAGAACAACAGGCCGGCGTTGAAGAATGTGGTGAACACGAGCGCGTTGAGCACGCCATGCAGCGTGAGGCCCTGGTAGTACGACTTGAGGAAGGGGAGCAGGGCGTAGAGGTCGATGCCGCCGTAGTTCCAGGCCTGGAAGGGGCCGAGCGCCGCGCCGATCAGCAGCGCGAGCAGGGCAGTAGCGATGTACGCGAGCGAGACGCGCTTCGCGCCGGCGAGCGCGGAGGCGTCGACGCGGGAGACGGGGACGGTGGTCACAGCCATGCGAGGCCTCCGAGGCGGGGGGCGAGGGGCGCGATCACGGGAGCACCTGCTGCCGGATCGCGAGCACGTCGGCGGCGGAGAGGCCGCGGCCGCGCTGCGCGGCGACCTCCTCGGCGGTGAAGGGGTCGGCCGCCGGGCCGCCCAGGCCCACGACGTGGTCGAGCACCGCGGCGATGTCCGCGTCGGAGAGCTGCCCCCAGGCCGGCATGACGCCGTTGTAGCTGACGCCGTCGACGACGATCTGGCCCATGAGGCCGTAGAGCATGGCGTCGACCAGGTACTCGCGCCCGCCGTCGCTCGCGGCGACGTCGGCCGCGTGGCCCGCCAGCGGCGGGAACGCGCCCGCGATGCCGGCCCCTGCCGGCCCCTGGCCCGCGGCGCAGTTGGCGGCGTA
>JAHYJQ010000055.1 GCA_019429025.1 Trueperaceae bacterium
ACCCGGGCCCCGACCTGGCGCACGTACGACTCCGGGTCCGCCTTGCGCCGCAGGCCCGCCGCGTTCATGTAGCGCACGGTACCGAACACCGATCGCTCGGCCCACGGCCGATCGTGCAGGCCGAACACCCAACCGACGCCGGCGTACGAGTTCGGGTCGCGGCCGTCGAGCAGGAAGCGGTTGTTCCAGTCGAGCAGGCGCTCGTAGGCCTGCTCGGGCGTGGCGCTCCACTCGAGCACCTTCTTGCCCCAGTACATGCGCATGTAGTTGTGCTGGTAGCCGGTCACCCGCATCTCGCGCATGGCGGCGTTCCAGTACGGGTCGTGCGTCGCCCCGTCCAGCAGGGCGTCGTCGTCGTAGACGTGCTCACGCGGGTCGTTCGCGTGCGCCGCCAGCGTCCGCCGCGCCCACGCCGGCAGCGCGGCGTAGCTGCCGTAGCCCTCGCTGCGCTCGACGTGGTTGAGCGAGAGCTCGCGCCGCACGAGCAACTCCTCCACGAAGCCGGCGGCGCCGCGCTCCACGCCGGCCACGTCGCGGGCGGCCCCCGTCGGGCCCGCTTCCGCGCGCGCCGCGTCCGCGGCCCCCCGCACGCGGCGCAGCACCTCGACCGGCGAGACCTGGCCGAAGTGCAGGTGCATCCCCAGGTACGAGACCCCGTCGCGCTGCGGCTGGTTGCGGTCGTCGGCGTAGCTGGGCAGCACCTCGTCGACCAGGCGCCGCAACCGCTCCGCCGCGGCGCGCTCGCCCCCCGGGTACATGGCGGACACGGGCGCGACGCGCTCGTCGACGCCGAGCCGCGCGCGCAGGCCGACGGGATCGCTCAGCGCCGCGGCGACGTCCTCGAACGGCGCCACCGACGGCGGCTCGCCGCTCCAGCGGGCCGCGGGGGCCGCGTCGGGTACGGGATCCGTGTAGTCCGCGAGCACGCGCCACAGCTTCGGGCGCAGCGTGCGCGCCGCGTACTCGGCCTTCTCGCTGGCCACGTCGACGGGCACCACCGCGTCGCCCTCGACCTGCACCACCGGACACGGCGCCTCCGCCGCGACGCGGGCGCGCCAGTCCCGCTGGTGCCGCAGGTACCCGCGATCGACGACCAGGACGGCGGCCCGGCGGGCGGCCGCGAGCGCGACCTCGGGCGGTTCGCCGAGCCCGACGGCGAAGCCGATGCCCCGCTGGGCGAGGTCCTCGCGCACCTCGCGCAGCCCCTCGAGCATGAAGGCGTAGGCCCTGGCCGTCGCCTCCGGGTAGGCGGGGGTGAGGCCCACCACGACCGCCACCGGTCGCTCGAGCAGCGCGCCGATCGCGAGGGCGTGCGCGAGGGCCGGGTTGGCCCGCGTCCGCTGGGCCTGCTGCATCCACAGGACCACCGGTCCCGTCGCCCGCGGCGGCCCATCGGCGAGGACGCGGACGCGGTCGGGGTGAAGGCCGGGTGGCGTGAGCGCGGCGTGCGGCATGCCCCAGGCTACGTCCCCAGGGGCCGTCTCGCCCGGCCCCGCGCGTCACGACCGCGGGAAGGCGGCCTATCATGCGGGGGCGGCACGACCGCGCGACCATGCTCATCGAGACCCGAGGACTCACCCTGCGCCGCGGCGACCGCGTACTGCTCCGCGACTTCGACTGGGCGGTCCACGCGGGCGAACGTTGGGCCCTGATCGGGCCCAACGGCGTCGGCAAGTCGACCCTGCTGTGGGCGCTGGCGGGCGGGTCGCCTTCGGCGGCGCGTGAGGGTGCCGTGCGCCGCGCGCCGGGGGCGTGGGTGGCGTCGGTCGCCCAGCACGAGGGTGACGCGGCGGTGCCCGCCGGCGCCAGTCTGCGCGACCTGGCCTGGGCGGCCTGCGCCCCGCTGCGCGAGTTGGGCGCCGAGCTGGAGCGCCGGGCGGCGGCCCTGGGCGGCGCGCCGTCGGCCGCCGAGCTCGAGGCCTACGGCGCCTGGGAGGCGCTGTTCCACGACCGCGGCGGCTACGACGTGGAGACCCGACTCGACGAGGCGCTCCATCGCATCGGGCTGGCGGACGCCGCGTACCGCGACGCGACCGCCGCCTCGGGCGGCGAGCGCCGCCGCGCCCGGCTGGCGGGCGCCCTGGTGGCCGGCGCGGACGTGCTGCTGCTCGACGAACCCACGAACCACCTCGACCTCGCGACCCGCGGCTGGCTGGCCGAGCGCCTCGTCCGCTTCGAGGGGGCCGTCGTGTTCGCCTCCCATGACCGTGCCTGGATCGATGCGGTCGCCACCCACGTGCTGCAGCTGGGCGGGGGCGCCCCACGGCGCCACGCTGGCGGCTACGCCCGCGCGCGCCGGGCCGAGGACGAGCGGCAGCGCGCCGACGCCAAGGCGGAGCGCCTGCGGCGCAAACGCATCGCGGAGCTCGAGGCGATGGCGGCCGAGCTCCGCGCCCAGGGACACCGCCGCGCCGAGGTGCGCCGCCGCCGGGCCACGCGCGAGCTCGCCGGCCTCCGCGCGACCCCGCCCGCGGGGCGACGCGAGCAAGCGCCGGGCGTCGAGCTGGCCGCCGGGACCGAGGGCGGGGAGCTGGCGCGCTTCACCCACCTCACGGTGGGCGAGGTCCTGCACGAGGCCGCCTTCTCCCTGCGCGGCGGCGAGCGCTGGGCCCTGGTGGGTCCCAGCGGCTCCGGCAAGACGACACTCCTGCGGCTGCTGGCGGGCGAGATCGACAGCGACGACCCGCGGGCGCAGCGCTGGTGGCGCCCCGGGACGGCCGTGTGGTTCGTCGACCAGCACGACCGCGGGCTGAGCGACGAGACGACGCCGCTCGACGCCGTCGCCGCCTGGGTCGGCGCGACGCGCGCCGCGTCCCTGCTGGGCCAGGTGCGGCTGGCGCGCGAGGCGTGGTCGCGCCCGGCCGCGACGCTCTCCGGCGGCGAGCGCGCGCGGGCCGGGCTCGCCCTGCTGATGGCCCGCGAGGCCGACGTGCTCCTGCTCGACGAGCCCACCAACGACCTCGACCTGCCGATGATCGAGGCCCTCGAGGAGGCGCTGCGCGCGACCCGCGCCGCCGTCGTCGTCGCGACCCACGACGCGCGTCTGCTCGAGGCGCTAGGGGCCGAGGTCGTGACGATCGAGGACGGCGCGTGCGTCCGCTGGCGCGGCGGCCTCGCCGGCTGGCGCCGCGGCGCACGGCGCCTCGAACCCGGCGAAGCGGACCTCGGCGACCGGCCGGAGGAGCCCGAGGACGCCGACGGCGTGCCGTCGGACGGACCCGAGGAAGAGACCGAGGACGGCGACCGCGAGCGGGCGTTCGCCGAGGAGGTGCTCGCCGACCCGCTGCGCTGGGGCGAGCGCGAACGCGCCCGCTGGCGCTCTCGCCGACGCGCCGCCGAGGAGGACTTGCTGGCCGCTTGGGACCGCCGCGCCGCCCCCGCCCTGCCGCCGTACCGCACCCGCGAGGCGGGCTGGCGCGTGTGGGGCGAGCCGGTCGACGCGGGCCTGCGCGTGTGGCTCGACGGCGACGACGGCCTGGGCCAGGTGACGGTGCGAATCGTCGCGACCGCCGCCGGCCGCATCGGCCACGTGGTGACGCTGCGCGCGGACGATCGCAGCCTGACGCGCTCGGCCCGCAGGGCGCTGCTGCGCGGCGCCGCGCGCCTGGCGTTCTACGTCCAGGGGGTGGACGCCGTCCAGGTGGCCGGCGAGGATCCCGGCGGGTTCGAGCCTCTGGCGCCGGGCTGGTGGGTGTGGCGCAGGCGCGCCTTCGAGCGTCAGGAGGGGTGGCGCCGACCCGTGCCGCGCCGACGGGCGCCTGGCCGGCCGGCGCGTCGGCGCGCCGGCCGGTAGTCTGGGGCGATGCCGCGCCGTTGCCGCCACGCCGCCAGCCCGCCGCGGGGCCGACGCGTGGGCCGGCCGACGCGCCGCTCACGCATCGTGCCGTGGGCGCTGCTCGCCGGCCTGGCCGCGGCGTGGGCCGCGTTGCGGATGCTGCCCGCTGGTTGGATCGACGGCCCCTGGGCCGCCGGCGTGCTGCCTCCGCTGTCGGCGGCGAGCGCGGCGTGGATCGACGCCTCCCCGGTCTCCCTCACGCTCGTGGGCGCGATCGCCTGGCTGGTCGTCGTCGCGATCGTGGCGACGCGCCCCACGCTCGCCCGTGCGTCGCGCCTGGCCTGGGCGCTCGTCTTGGTCACTGCGCTGGGCCCGACGTTCGAGCTGGCCTGGGGGCTCGGCTACCGCCGTACCCCGCTGGAGGCGCAGCTCGCGCTCGGCGCGGCGGCGCCGACGGCCGAGCCGACCTGGGCGGCCCTGGACCGGCTCCTCGAGGTCGCGATCGTCAGCGCCCCGACCACGAGCGACGCGGTCGCGCTCGACACCGCCTGGCGGGACGACGCGTTCGCCGCGGCGGCAGCCTGCGTGGCGGCCGCCGACGCCTTCGTGCTGCGGCGCGGCGCGCCACTGCGGCTCCCCGAACGGGTGCGCTCGCTGCCGGCCGGCCTTCTGCTCGCCGGCGGTTTCGCGGGTTTCCAGTCGCCGTGGTGGCGCGAGCCCCACCTCGATGGCGGCCTGCCGCCGGTCGCGGCGACGAGCGTCGCGCTCCACGAGCTGGCGCACGCCGCCGGTTGGGCCCGCGAGGCCGAGACGGACGCGCTCGCGACCTTGGCCGGGCTCGCCTGCGCAGAGCCGGACGTCCGCTTCGCCGCCGCGCTGCACGCCCTGCTGCTCGTGCGCGCCGAACTCGCCCGGGTCGCGGGCGACGACCCCGCTTGGCGCGCGCGCCTGGACGCGGCGTGGGCGAGGCTCCCAGCGGTGGCCGGCGAGGCCTGGGCCGCCAGCCGAGCCGCGTCCGAACGCTACCGCTCGACGACCGCGGAACGCGCCGCGGCGGCCGTCTACGACGGCTACCTGCGCACGCAAGGGGTCGAGGCGGGGATCGCCGACTACGGTCGTGCGGGGGTGCTGTTGCTCAACGCGCTCGCCGCCTGCGCCGAGGGCGCGTCCGCGCCCTGGTGCGCTCAGGCAGCGTCGACGTCGGCCGCCGGCGGCGCGAGCAGATAGCCCTGCCCCTCGTCACAGGCGATCGCCCGCAAGCGTCTGCGCTGCTCCTCCGTCTCGATGCCCCCGGCGACCACCGTGAGCCCGAGCCCGCGGCCGATCGCGACCATGGCCCGCAGCAGCTCGAGATCGGCCGGGTCGTCAGACCCGACCGGGTCGTCAGACCCGACCGGGTCGTCAGACCCGACCACGGCCGGGAGCCCTCCCCGGCCCCCCAAGCGCTGCACGAAGCTGCGATCGATCTTGAGCAGGTCGATCGGCAGCTCGCGCAGGCGGGCGAGGTTGGTGTCGCCGGCGCCGAACTGGTCGAGCGCCAGGCGCACGCCGTGCGCGCGGAGCGCGGCCAGCCGCGGGGCGCAGCGCGTCAGGGCATGGGCGTCGGACCCCGCTTGCAGCTCGAGCTCGAGCATGGCAGGCGGCACGCCGGCCCGCTCCAGCGTGCGCAGCACGAAGGGGACGAGGTCGTCTCGATCGAGCTCCGCGACGCCGACGTTGACCGCGACGCGCGCGGCGCGCCCCACACGGGCGCGCTCCGCGGCACGCCGCAGCGCGAGCGGAAGGACCCGTTCGAAGAGCTCGCCGCCCAGGTGCATCCGCTCGAGCTCGCCGAGGAAGTCGGCGGGCAACAGCAGCCCGCGCTCCGGGTGCCGCCAGCGCACGAGCGCCTCGAAGCTGGTGATCTCGTTGCCGGCGAGCCGGAAACGCGGCTGGTAGTGCAGGAGCCACTGGTCGCCGGCGAAGGCGCCGCGGAGCTCCAGCTCGAAGGCGCGCCTCGCGCGCAGGCGCTCGTCCAACAGCGGGTCGGCGAACGCGAAGCCGCCGCCACCCGTCGTCCGCGCGCGGGCGAGCGCGCCGACGGCCTCGTCGCGCAGGCCGTCGCTGCGCAGGGGCCCGTCGGCCACCACCACGCCGGCCGAGGCCGACAGCTCGACCCGCAGTCGGCCGTCGTCGAAGGGTCGCGACACCCACGCGAGCAGCTTGTCGACGACCGGTAGCGCGGCGTCGGCGTCGGGGAGATCCTCGAGCAGCACCATGAACTCGCCGCGGCCGGCGCGGGCGAGGGTATCGCTGCGTCGCAGGGCGCGCCGCAGCCGCTGGGCGGCCTCCCGCTCGAGCCGTTCGCCGCGCTGGGCATCCAGGTGCGTCTCGACGAACTCGAAGTGGTCGAGCGACAGCGCGACCAGCGCCACCCGACCGCCCTGCCGCTGGGCACGACGCGTCGCCAGGACGAGCCGATCGGCGAGGACCTCCTCGGTCGGCAACCCGGTGGCGGGGTCGACGCCGGCGAGGGCGGCGCGCACCGACGACCGCGGGGGCTCGACGACGCGCACGGTGCCATGGACCGCGAAGAGCCGTGCCTCGGCGGCGACCCAGCTGACCGAGACCGCATCCTCGACCGTCCGTTCGTCGCCGCCGGAAAGGCGGATGCGGTAGCGGTCGCGGCGGCTCCCCCCGGCATCGCGCAGCGCCACCCCGCGCTCGGCGATGACCGCGCGCGCCTCGGGCTCGATCATCTCCGCCCAGCCCTCGCGCATGACGTCGGCGCGGTCGCGGCCGAGCACCGCCACCGTGTCGCCGCTGACCCACGAGAGCCGGAACGCGCCATGCTCGTCGAACATCGCCCCGTAGGCGAACCACGGGGCGCCGCCGACGCCGGCGGCGCGCTGCTCGCGTTCCACCTGCTCCGCACCGTAGGCGTGGACCTGGTCGGTGACGTCGCGCAGGACGGTGACGAGGTGGGCGACCCGCCCGCGCTCGTCGCGCACGGGGTGATGGCGTTGCTCGCACCAGAAGAGCGAACCGTCGGCGCGGTAGTTGCGCAGGGTCACGCCGATGGCGTTCCCCTCGCGCACGGCCTCGCGGGCCTCGCGCACGGCCTCCTGGTCGGTGTCGTTGCGCAGCAGGAAGCCGAGTTCGCGCCCGAGCGCGGCCTGCGGCTCGTAACCGGTGAGCCGCTCGAACCCCGGCTCGACGTGAACCAGCGGCGATCCGATGCGGCGCAGATCGCTGACGACGAAGACCTCACCCGCCAGGGCCTCCGAGAGCGGCTCGACGATGCTCACGAGGTCGACGTCCTCGGACGCGAAGCCGGACCACACCCGCTCCCGGAGCTGCGCCATCTGCGCACGCTGCGAAGGCTGCGCTCGCTGCGAAGGCTGCGCTCGCTGCGAAGGCTGCGCTCCCTGCGAAGCCTGCGCTCGCTGCGCATGCTGCGCCTGCTGCGCATGCTGCGCCCGCTGCGAAGGCTGCGCTCGCTGCGCGGGTTCGCGGCCGCTTCTCCGGGGGTCCTTCGGTCCTGTGCGCTCGGCGTCGGCCATGGTCTGCGGGCGCGTGGCGACCACGTCCGATCGATGAGCCGAAGGCTCGCCGTCGTTGGTCCCATGACCCGCGCCGTGACCCTCGGGGCCTCCCAACCCTTCGGCGATGCGGGTCTTTCCCACGCTCTTCCGGGTCCCACGCTAGCACGCGACGCCGCGCCGCCCACGTGTACTTGTGCACGTGTCGCGCGGTGGCCCCCACGCGTCGCTGCGCCACCAGCCCGGCCCCACGTCCCACCCCTCATACCCCCCCTAGGTATAATGCCGAACGGGCGGCGCCGAACGACGGTGCTAGCATCCCCCTCGGAGGAAACCGTGACCCGAGCCACCACACAAACCGACGTGCTGATCATCGGCGGCGGACCCGCAGGCCTCACCGCCGGCATCTACGCCGGCCGTGGACAACTCGACGTCGTCGTCGTCGAGAAAGGACTCCCCGGCGGCCAGATCGCCCAGACCGAGGAGGTCGAGAACTACCCTGGGTTCGAGACCGCGGTCGCCGGCCCCGAGCTCGCGCAACGCATGGTGCGCCAGGCGGAACGCTTCGGCGCCCGCATCGTCATGGACGAGATCGAGGGCGTCGCCCGCGAGGGCGAGCGCTTCCGCGTCCGAGGGTACGAGCGTGACTACCTGGCGCGGGCGGTGATCGTCGCGACCGGCGCGAACCCGCGCCGCCTGGGCGTGCCCGGCGAGGACGAGTTCTACGGCCGCGGCGTGTCGACCTGCGCGACCTGCGACGGCTTCTTCTACCGCGGCAAGCAGGTGGTCGTCGTCGGCGGCGGCGACGCCGCGATCGAGGAGGGCACGTTCCTGACGAAGTTCGCCGAGAGCGTGACCGTGATTCACCGACGCGACGAGCTGCGCGCGAACAAGGTCGCCCAGGAGCGGGCCTTCGCCAACCCCAAGATGCGCTTCGTGTGGAACACCGTCGTCGAGGAGATCCTCGGCGCCGACGGCCAGGTCACCGGCGTGCGGACCCGCGACGTGGCCACCGGCGCCGAGGGTCAGATCCCGGCGGACGGTGTCTTCGTCTACGTCGGTCACACCCCGAACACCGACTACCTGCGGGGCGTCGTGCGCCTCAACGACCACGGCTACGTCGACGTGCGCGACGAGATCTACACCGACGTGGAGGGCATCTTCGCCGCCGGCGACGTCGCGGACGAGGTCTACCGCCAGCTGTCGACCTCGGTGGGCGCGGGGACGCGGGCCGCGATGGCCGCGGAGCGCTGGCTCGCGGCACGCGGCGAGGCGGCCGTGGTGACCGCCGGCTGACGACGCCCGCTCCCGGGCGGCCCGAAGGGCGGGCCGCCGGCATCAGCGTGCCGCGAAGTCGACGAGCACGACCTCGTGACCGTCGCGCACCAGCGCATGGCGTCCGTCGCTCCACAGCAGGACGCCGGCGATCGCGCGCCAGTCGGCGCCGTCGGCGGTCTCGATGCGGACGAAGCCGGCGTCGTTCTCGAGCACCCAGGCCTCTCCCCCAAGCGGCCCGTCGGCGGCGGCGTCCGGTCGGACCCGGGTGCCGAGGTCGGGCTCGGGCCACCAGCGCGTGTCGCTGTCCGCCAGCGGCGGAGGGCCCGCGGGGCCGATGGCATCGGTGGGATCGCCGATCCCGCGGATGTCGCCGATGTCGCGCCCGCTGCGGTCGGAGAGCTCGACGACCACGAGCGCAGGGGGTGGCTCCCCGCCCGGGAGGTACGCCGTCGCCGCGATCGCCTCCGCGGTGACGCCCAGGCGCGCGCTGACCAACGCCAGCGTGGCGAGGCGGAACGCCTCCCGCACCTCGTCGCCGTCGTCGGCCCACCCGCTCGGCCACAGCGGCCGATCGCGGAGCATCACCAGGCCGGCCTCGGGGAGGCCCGCCGCCATCGCTTCGTCTCCGCCCCCGGCTGCCTCGGGGGTGCCATCGGCCGCGTCCTCCCCAGGCATCGACGGCGGTGCTGGCGGCTCCCCGGGCTCGCCCTCGGCCGCCGGCCCGCCCTCGGCGGCCGGCTCGTCTTCGGCCACCGCCCCGCCCTCGGCCGCCGGCTCGAGGGTCAGGTCGATGAACGGGACGCCCTGCAGGTCGACGCCCGGCGACGGCGGCACCTCGGCCAGGGGCGCCAGCCGCCAGGCCTCCACGGTGCGCACCTCGGCGTCCTGCACGAGGGTGTACGTCGCCTGCCGGAGCGGGTCGAGGACCTGCCGACGCACGGCCAGGCCGTCCGGCCAGGGCAACACGCGCAGGTCCGCGCCGGCCACCGGACCCGCCCACAGCACCCGGGGCGCCAGCGGCATGATGCCGCCCGGGATCGCCTCGGCGAGCGCGGGCACCGGCCGCGCGCCGGCCACGTCGGGCATCGCCGCCGCGTAGCGCACGGCCGCGGCGCGGTTGGCGAACGCGCCTACCCGCACCCGGTAGACGTCGCCCTGGCCCCCCGTCGAGCGCACGACGTAGGCCGGGAAGCCGTCGCGCAACAGGTCCCGCGAGATGTCGATGGCCGATGCCTGGTCCGACACCGCGATCACCTGCACGGTGAAGTTGATCGCCTGGACGGACGCGCCGACCGACGCGAGCACGAGCCCGAGAAGCGCGCCCGCCGCCCAGCGGCGGCCGTGGCGCCCGGCACGCCGAGCGGGCAGCGCGCTGGCGCCCACCTCAGAAGTCCTTGCGTTCGAACACGATGACCGCGACCGCGGCGAACGCCGCGCAGTAGAACGCGATCAGCGCGACCACCCAGCCGAGGTCGTTCGCCGGCGCCGCGTACGCCGACAGCTGCGAGGTCAGCAGGTACGGCGTCACGCCCGGGAACACGACGAGCAGCTCCATGACGATCAGCGTCGCCAGCGTGGCCAGGGCGCCAGCGGCGGCGTTCATGAACAGCACCGCGAACAGCACGGCCAGCAGAGCGATCGGCAACAGCGCGTAGGCCGCGATGAGGTAGGCGCGCAGCAGCTCGAGCCATGCCGCGGCCGGCGCCATCGTCCCCGTCCCCAGGAGGCCGGCGGCGCCCAAACCCGTGCCGCCCACGAACGACCCGAAGCCGAAGGAGGCGCCCGCCAGGAGCGAGGCCAGCAGGAACCAGGCGAGCGCCAGGAACGGCAGCGCGGAGACGACGATGAGCTTGGCGAGCAGCCACTGCGAGCGCGTGACGGGCCGCAACAGCACCGTCGGCAGCGTGCCGTGCTGCATCTCGAGGCCGAGCAGCTCGGCCGCGGTGATCGCCACCAGCAGCGGCAGCAGGAAGGCCATGCTCGACAGCAGCGACAGCGCCGGCACCTGGAAGCCCGAGACGATGAAGAAGCCGTAGACGTCGAACACCCCCGGGGCGTAGGCCCACAGCCAGGGGAACGCCGCCAGCACCACCAGGCCGAAGCGCACGCTGCTGAGGTGCGCCAGCTTGCCCAACTCCATGCGGAGGAGCGTGATCACCGCGCGCCCCCGCGCCCGGGCCCTCGCTCCGCGCGTCCGGCGCGCCCGAATCGCTGTGGCGCCGCGTCGACCGCCAGGGTCTCCACCGCCGTGCGGCGCGCCCGCTCCGCGGTCACCCGCTCGCGGTAGTGCGCCCTGAGGTCGAACACGTCTGGGCCGATCTCGAACAGGTCGATGCCGCCACCGACGAGCGCCGCGGAGAGCCGTTCCGCACCCGTGCCCGGCGCGAGCGCGGCCACCAGGTGATCGCCCTGCCGCTGCGCCTCGCGCACCCAGGGCTGCGCCCGCAACAGGGCGACCGCGGCCGGCACGTCCGAGACGCGCACGCGGTAACGGGTCCGCCGGTCGCGCAGGTCGACCGCGTCGATCAGCTCGCCCTCCTCCATGAGTCCGACGAGGTGGCAGTACGCCACCACCTCCTCGAGGTGGTGGGTGGACAGGAGCACGGCGGTGCCCTCCTCGGCCGCCTCCCGCAGCACGCGATGCACCAGGTGCAACGAGAGCGGGTCCATGCCGCTGGCGGGCTCGTCGAGCACCAGGACCTCCGGGCGCGTCAGCAGGGCGGCCGCCACGCCCAGGCGCTGCCGCATGCCCAGGGAGTAGATGCCGACCGGCCGATCGGCGGCAGGCGTGAGCTCCATGCGATCGAGCATCTCGCCGATCCGGCCCGCGGGCACGCCGCCCGCCAGGCGCGCATGCAGCCGCAGGTTGCGGCGACCGCTGAGGTAGGGGTAGAACGCCGCCGGCGCCTCGACCACGGCGCCCAGCCGACGGCGTACCGAAGGGCGCTCGTGCGGGTCCTCGCCGAGCATCCGGACCGTCCCCGAGGTCGGGAAGGCCAGCCCGGCGACCAGGCGGATCACGGTCGTCTTGCCGGCGCCGTTCGGGCCGACCAGGGCGTACACCTCGCCGGGCTGGACGCGCAGCGACAGGTCGCGGACCACGGGACGTGGGCCGTACCGCTTCGTCAGGCGGACGGTCTCGATCGCGGGCGTCACTCGGTCCGGGGCAGCGTCCACGCGCACCTCACCCCCGAGACTACACGGCGGCCGTGAGCGCCGGGCATGCGATGGCTCACGCCTCCGCCAACGCGCTGGCCGGCGCCGGTGCGGCCGTGGTCGCGCCCTCCTCGGCCGCCACCTCCTGGGTGGTCATCGCGTCGAGCACGTGCTCGACGGCGCGTTCGACGGCGCGGTCGAAGTCGGTCGTGTCGACGACGGGCGAGCCCTCGCGGGCGGCCTGTTCGAGCACGAAGTCCTGGATCATGCGGATCTCCGCGAAGTGCTCGAGGTAGTCGTCGCTCGGGCGCAGCCGGTGCGTGCGCCCCTCGCGGCGGCTGAAGTTCTCGCGGTGATCGTCCTCGTCGGCGACCGCCAGCACGATCTCGATGACCAGCGCACGATCGTCGGGCCGCTGCGGCGACAGCCCGGGCACGAGGTGCGTCCCCTCGATGACCAGCGAGGTCGCCTCCTTCACGTTGCGCTCGATGATCGCCTCGATGGCCCGGCTCATCTGCTGCACCTGCGCCTGGAAGCCCCGGGCGACGCGCTTGCGCTTCGGCTTGGCGTTGGCCATCTCGTGGGGCATCAGTTCCGCGCGCCAGGCCGCGTAGCTCGACGCGTGCAGGATGGGGCTGAGCTCCGGGCTGATCAGCGATCGCAGCGCCTGCCGCACGCTGTCGGTGGAGACGACGCGGGGGATCCCGAGCCGGTAACCGAGCTCGGCCGCCAGGACCGACTTGCCCACGCCGGCGGCCCCCGACACCAGCACGACCACCGGTCGCTCGGCGCGCCGCAGCGACCTGAGCAGCGTGTAGCGGCGGGCGAACTCCTCCCCCGCCTCCTCCTGCAACAGGCGGCGGACGACGGCCCGCACGCGCTCGCTGTCGACGCGCGGCGCGCCCAGGCGCCACAACTGGTCCTCGGTGCGCCGCGCCAGGCGGTGGGACAACTCCGGGTCGAGACCGATCGCCAGCAGCGACTGCGCGAGCACGCCGCGCGAGAACGGCAGCCCGGCCGCGCGCCCCTCCTCGACGATGACCAGCTCCGCCGCCAGGGCCAGCGTCGCTTCGTAGCGGGCCCGCACGTCGCGGCCGAAGCGCGCCTCGAGCGCCGAGGCGACCCGCTGGTACAGCTCGCGCTCCGGCACCTGCCGGCGGCCGTCGGACCTCAGCCCCAGCTCGACCTGGCGCACGACCGCGTAGGCCTCCTTGAACGCCAGGCCGAGCTTCTCGAGCGAGGCGGCCAGCTTGCGCCGGCTGAACGGGTCACGCCCGCCGGCATCGCCGACCACCTCGAGCTCGCTGAAGGGCGGGGTCTGACGCGCCAGCGCCTCGGCGGCCTCGGGACCGATCTGCTCTGCCACCCAACGGCCCAGGCGCCGCATGAGCTCGGCGAGCTGGACCTGGTGCTCGTGCCGCTGGCGGTAATGCTTCTCGGCCTCGCGCGCCAGGCGCACGGCGTGCTCCGTCGCGACGCCGGCGGACTGCAGCACCTCGACGATGGGGCCCGTGGCGAACGGGTAGCGCTTCGCCCCGTCCTGCACGCGCAGATCTCGTCGCTTCACGTCACGCCCTCCAGTACGCACGAGGCTAGCACGGCGCCGCCCGACCGCCCACCGGCGCGAGCCGATCCAGCAGGTCCTTGACGATGTTGCCGGTCAACCCCCAGACGTCGCGACCGACCACCCGGTAGCGGTGCAAGACGCGTGTCACCCCCTCGTGAGGCTGCGTCTCACGCACCACCTGGGTCTCGGCGAGCAGGCGCAGCGACACGGTGAACACCTCGGCCACCTCGCCGGGATCGACGCGCAGGTCGGCGGGCCAGGCCACCCGCGCCACGACGGGCGTCGCGACCAGGCCGAAGGGCGAGGCGCGGTCGTCGAGCAGGCCGAACACGTCGCCGCGGTCGACGCTGAGCCCCACTTCCTCGTGCGCCTCGCGCAACGCGGCGGCGATGGCGTCCTCGCCCGGCTCGACCCGCCCGCCGGGAAACGCGACCTGTCCGGCGTGCCGGGAGAGGCCGGCGGACCGGACCGTGAACAGCAGCGCGGGGCCCTCCGGGGCGTCGAGCAGCGGCACGAGCACGGCCGCACGGCCGTGGCCGGGCAGGTCGAGGCCCCGCGCCGCGGACTCGGCGAGGGCCCGCCGCACGTCGTCCACGGTCCACGAGCTCACGTCGGCGGACCCACCTCGGCGCCCGCGGCCAGTCGCGCCGCCACGCGATCGCGGAGCAGCAGCTCGGGGTCGTGGCCGGCGAGCGTCGCGGCGCGCGCGAGCTGCAGCAGCGCCTCGGCGAGGTCGTCTGGGTCACGGGCGACGTCCTGGAGGCTGCGCGCCGCGAGCGCGTCGTCCGCCGGCCAGGCCAACGCGCGTGCGAGCTCGCCGGCGCGTCGCAGCGCGGGCAGGGAGCGCGGCACGCGGTCGGCGGCCGTGCGCGGGGCGCCGCCCCGCTCGCTGGCCTTGATCGCCTGCCAGTTTCGCAGGACGTGCTCGGTGTCGTCGACGACCACGTCGCCGAAGACGTGGGGGTGGCGCCGCACCAGCTTGTCGACGATGGCGGACTCGACGTCGTCGTACCCGAAGGTGCCGGCCTCCTCGCCGATGACCGCGTGGAACGCGACCTGCAGCAGGACGTCACCGAGCTCGTCGGCGACGACCGCGGGATCGCCATCGGTGATGGCGTCGACCGCCTCCGCGGCCTCCTCGAGCAGGTGCGGGCGCAGGCTCTCGTGGGTCTGCTCCTGGTCCCAGGGGCAGCCGCCGGGGCCGCGCAGGCGGCGCATGATCGTCAGCAGGCGTTCCATGTCGGCGATGCTACCGTCACCGGTGCCGGTCGCGTGGGGTCGCGGGCACCGCCGAGGGCCGACGCGGGCTGCCGCGCCGATCGCGGCGCGATCGTTCGGGGCCACCGCCGCCATCGGCCGGGGGTGGGGCTCAGCCGGGGGCGCGCACCACCGCCCAGTGACGACCGGTGCGGCCGGCGTCCCGCCGGTGCGAGAAGCAGCGGTCGACCGCGCAATGCG
>JAHYJQ010000056.1 GCA_019429025.1 Trueperaceae bacterium
GGACCCGGCGCAGGCCGCGCAGGGCGCTGCCGATCGCCACCGTGCCTGCCTTCAGGTCCGCGGGCGTCAGCTGCGCCGCGACGGCCCGGCCGTCGTCGATGAGTTCGGCGCGCAGGACCCCCGGCAGCGCGCCGTCCGCCACCGGCGGCGTGCGCCAGCGGCCGTCCTCCCCGAGGACGAAGACGTTGGAGATCGCCCCCTCGGCCACGCGGCCGTGCTCGTTGAGGAAGAGGACGTCGGCGATGCCGGCGTCGCGCGCCCAGGCGCTCGCCTCGTCGTAGAGCGCGCGGTCGAGGGTCTTGTGGCGGCGTGCCGGGTCGTCGGCGAAGATGGCCGACTCGGACCAGACGACGACGGGGAGCGGCTCGTCGATCCGGGCGCCGGCGACCTGCTGCGCGGCGTCGGGCGGCGATGGCACGGCGGTCGTCGGCGTGCGCCGGGCAGCGTCGAACGGGACAGCGTCGACCCGCAGGCTCCCGTTTTCGCGCAGCTCGAGGCGGACGCGTAGCGCGCGTGGCGTTTTGGCGTTCGTCCCCTCGGCCCTTGCGGCGGCGATGCCGTCGGCGAGGGCCGCTTCCGCCGCCGCCGGGTCGAACGGCAGGCCCAGCGCGGCCGCGCTGGCCGCCAGCCGCGCGCGGTGCCGCGGCCAGCGGAGCAGCTCGCCGGCCTCCCAGCGCATCGTCTCGAAGAGCGCCAACGGCCGAAACGGATCCGAGCGGGGGCACCCCCTCGGCCGCGGGTCGCCGTTGCCCGCGCCGTCGGCGATCGCTGCGCTCACCCCGTCGTCGTCAGCCGCCCCGCCCGCGCATGCGTCCATCACGCGAGTGTACGTCGTCGTTCCGGGCGGCCGCGCGGGCGTCGGGTCGCTGCGGGCTTCGGTTCCGACGTGCGCCCGGCGGGCCCCCGTGGGTGCCCTCGCGCCCGAGCCGGCTGCCCGTCAACCCCGCCGGTCGACCGCCAACACGGCCCCCAAGGCCGTCGCGCGGGCGCCGTCGGCCGGCACCACGAAGCGCGGCCGGCGGTAGAGGTCGGCCACCGCGTCGAAGACGGCGCGCACGGGCGCGAGCTGCGCCAGGCGGCCGGTGGCGACCACGTCCGTCAGGTCGTGGGCGCGGGCGGCGTTGATCGCCAGGAGGGCGATCACCTGCGCGATCATGGCGACGAGCCCGGCCGCCAGGTCGGCGGCGGCCGGTGGCTCGGCGAGGTCCGCGAGGCGGCCGAGGTTGACCGCGGTGGCCTCGGGCGGCAGGTCGCCGACGCCGCCGCCGAGCACCTCTCCGAGGGTGGTGTCGACGCCGGCGGCGTCGCCGGTCGACGCCAGGTCGGCCAACGCCTGGGGGTCGCGCTCTCCCAGGAGCGCGTGGCCGAGGCCCACGAGCGTGCCGCCGCCGACGGCGGTGCCGCTCACGTGGCGGTAGGTCCCCAGGTCGCGGTCCGCCATCACCATGGCCGTGCCGGTGCCGCACGACACCACCAGGGCGCGGCGCACGCCCGCCAGCGCCAGGCCGCCCCGGCCGATGGCCTCGGGCTCCGGCACCTTGGCCAACGCGACGCCCGACCAGCTCTCGGGGAGCGTCCGGGAGCGCCCGCCGGTGACCGCCAGCCGCGCGACCTCGCCGGCCTCGACGCCGAGCTCGCGCAGCGCGCGGGCCAGCACCGCGGCGTCGGCCGGGCCGGGGCGCTGCAGGGCGGCGTGCTTCAGCGGTTCGCCGAGGGGCGCGCCCGCGGGACCGGCCCAGGCGACCGCGTCGGTGGTCGTCAGGCCGAAGTCGAGGCCGACCCGCAGGCGTGCGGCGTCCCCCGTCACGCCGTCTCGCGCAGCCGGTGGGCGAAGCGCTGGCGCAGCTTGCCGAGCTTGGGGGCGATGACGGCCGCGCAGTAGCCCTGGTTCGGGTGGGCGCGGTAGTAGCCCTGATGGTAGGCCTCGGCCGGGTACCAGACGCCCCGCGGGCCCGCGCCGTCGAGCTCGACCACCTCGGTGACGATCGGCGCCGCGAACACGCCGTCGCGGTCGAGCTCGGCGATCAGCCCGCGTGCCGTGTCCGCCTGCTCGGCGTCGTGCGCGAACACCGCGGAGCGGTACTGGCTGCCGACGTCGTGGCCCTGGCGGTCGCGGGTGGTGGGGTCGTGGGTGCCGAAGAACACCTCGAGCAGCGCGCGGTAGGGGAGCACGGCGGGGTCGAAGGTGATGCGCACGGCCTCGGCGTGGCCGGTGTCGCCGTCGCACACGCGCTCGTAGCTGGGGTTCGGCAGGTGGCCGCCGATGTAGCCGCTCTCGACCGCGGTCACGCCGGCGACCCGCTCGAACACGGCCTCGGTGCACCAGAAGCAGCCGCCGGCGACGGTGGCCTGGGCGAGCGTTGCGGGCGAGCGGTGGGCGTCGTGGTTCATGCGGGCATGCTACGTGCTGCGGTCGCCAGGCGCCGTCGGCGGGCCCACCGGCGGCGGGCGTCGGGCCGGCGAGGCGTCGCCGCCGGCGACGCGCCGCGGCTTCGCATCGCCCTGCTCAGCCGAGCCAGCGCGCGGCGATCGCGGCCGGCGACCACAGCTGCCACACCCAGCCCTGCAGCCAGGCGGTGGCGAACGCGAGGTTCGCCAGCGCGTGCCACGCCCAGCGCCAACCGGCGCGGGGGTGCGTGAGCGCGGCCAGCAGCGTGCGCAGCAGCGTGATGGCGAGAAGGAGCGCCAGCGGCACGGCCACGGCGTGCAGCCAGGGCAGCGCGTCGGCCAACGGCGGCGTCGCCCCTTGGGTGCCCGTCGCCGCCAGGGTCGCGACGCCGGCGGCGAGCCCGAGCGACAGCGCGGCGTTGATGCGCGAGTGGAGGCGCAGGTGACGCAGCGCGCGACCCAGGGTGCCCTGGGCGCTGCGGTCCCACTCGCGCGGTTCGCGCCGGCGCCAGCGCAGCCAGGCGCCGAGCGGCCAACTGACGAGGACGACGATCGCGGCGGCGATGCCGGCCGCCCAGGACGCGAGCCCCACGTCGCGCCGCTCGAGCGGCGCGACGCGCTCCAGCGTGAGGGTCGAACCCAGGTGCAGCAGCAGGCGCGGCGCGCCGGGGCCGTCGCGGCTGGACACCAGCGGCGCGCCGTCGCGCGCGCTGCGCCACACGCCGTCGCGTGCGGGGGCGAAGTCGATCGGTTCGCCGACCGCCGCCGGTGGCGTCAGCCGGACGGCACCCCCGGCGGCGCCGTCTACGGCGCGCAGCGCGAAGGTCGGCTGCAGCGCGGCGAGCGCGCGGTTGGGGCTGGCGGCGGGGTAGTGCGCGACGCGGTAGTCGCCGGGCGCGGGCGGGTTCGTCGCCGCGCTCACCGCCGGCCACGGCCGCTCGGGGGCGGCCGGGTCGCGGGGGTCGCCCAGCAGCGCCAGGAGGATGGCCTCGAGCAAGGCGCCCGGCGCGTCGCGGGCGCCCGAGGCCGCGATCAGCGGGTCGCCGGCGGGCGGCGCCTCGGCGTTGAGGTAGACGAACGCCGCCAGCGCGTACTCGGGCAGCACGACGAGCGAACCCCTGGCGCCTGGGGGATCGCCGTCGCGCCGCAGGACGGGCTGGCCGGCGAGGACGGAGGCCGCGAAGCCGGGCGTGCGGCCGGGCAGGGCGGGGTGGTCGCGCACCACGTCGGCGAGCAGGGCCTCGCGCACGCCGCCGGCGAGCGCCGCCGGCGGTTCGGGGTCGGTCAGCGCCTCGGCGAGGGCCATGACGTCGCGCGCGCTCGCGCGCACGCGATCCAGCACCGGGTCCGAGGCGTCGACCGCGGCCGGGATGGTCGTCTCCGTGAGCGGCTCGAGGACGCCGCCGCGGAGGCCGTGCGGCGGCAGCGTCGCGGCGTCGTAGGCCTCGTCGGCCCCGACGGTCGCGCTCGCGTGCCGCATCCCGAGCGGTTCGAAGACCAGCGCGCGGTAGGCGTCCTCGTCCTCGGGCGCGGCGCCCGTGGAGAGCTCGGCGACCGCCGTCAGCGTGTGACCGATCGCGCCCAGCCACAGCGGGTCGTCGAGCGAGGCGGGCCGACCACCCGGCGTGCGCGAGCCGTAGGCCTCGAGGAAGATCGTCTGGCCCTGCAGCGCGACGCCGAGGACGAGGGCCGGCGCGCGGGTCGCGCCCAGGGCCTCGAGCGCGAGCCGGTCGAGCTGGAAGCGCAGCGCCATGCGGGCCAGGGTGCCCGGGTCGAGCTCCTCGGCCTCCAGCGCCCTGGGGGCGAGGTCGGGCGTCGCCATCGGCGGCGGCAGCGAACCCGGGGATGCGGACTCGGGGGCCGGCTGCGCCGCCGCGGCGGCGATCAGGAACGCGAGCGCCAGCGCCGCGACGCGGCGTCGGGCGGAGCCGCCGACGGACGTGGGGGCCATGCCTGCGACGCTAGCACGCGTGCGCCCCGGCCCACGGCGCGCCCGCCGCCACCGCGCGCGCGTGCGCCTCGCAGTCGGGGTCGTGGGCCCCGGGCAGCCAGCCGGTGGAGACGAGGAACTCGCGGGTGATCTCGCCGCCGGTGAAGACGAACGTGCGCCGGAAGAGCTTCCGCCAGGCCGCCAGCGGCTGCGGGTGGTGCGCCGCGAGCCACGCCCGCAGGCTGCCGTGCTCGGCCTGCAGGGCGCGGATGCGGCGGGCGTTGTCGATGGCGGCCGCGATCTTGGCGCGGTTGCGCACGATGCCCGCGTCGCCGAGCAGCCGGGCGACGTCGGCGTCGCCGTAGGCGGCCACCTTCGCCACGTCGAAGCCGTCGAAGGCGCGCTCGAACGCCTCCGCCTTGCGCAGGATGGTCGCCCACGACAGGCCGGCCTGGAAGATCTCCAGCAGCAGCCGGCCGAACAGGGCGTCGTCGCTGTGGAGCGGGAAGCCGTACTGCTCGTCGTGGTACGTGCGGTGCACCTCGGCGAGGCCGAGGCGCACCGCCTGGCAGTAACTGATGTGGGTCGCGTCGGCCATGCCCGAGGCTACGCCGCGGCGGGCACCGCCCCGTCGAGCCGGTAGGTCGTTCGCGCCAGGTCGTAGGCCAGAGCCCGGGCGAGCTCGGGCGCGACGTCCTCGTCGATGAGCCCGCGCAGCACCCGCCCGGCGAGCCAGTTGGCGCTGACGCGGCGCCACACGTCGTGGCGCGCGCGGATCGACGGGTAGGCGCGGGTGTCGTCGTTGAAGCCCGCGAGGTTGTACACGCCGGCGGTCTCGACGACGGCGTCGAGGAAGCGCTCCATCCCCAGCACCGAGTCGAAGAACCACCACGGCGGACCGAGCCGCAGCGCCGGGTAGTGGCCGGCCAGGGGCGCGAGCTCGCGGCCGAGGGTGCTCTCGTCGAGCGTGAACAGCACCAGCCGGTAGCCGGGGTGCGCACCGAAGGCGTTCAGCAGCGGCCGCAAGGCGCGCGTCCACTCGCTGGCGACGGGGATGTCGCAGCCCACGTCGAGGCCGAAGCGGCGGTACACCGCGTCGTGGTGGTTGCGCAGGGAGCCGACGTGCAGCTGCATGACCAGGCCGTCGTCGGCGCTCATGCGCGCCATCTCGAAGAGCATGTGCGAGGCGAAGCGGCGGTGCTCGTCGGCCGATCCCTCGTCGCGCCGCAGGCGGTCGTACAGCCGCGCGGCCTCGCCGTCGCCGAGCCCCTCGACGTCGGCCGTCAGGGCGGCGTGGTCGGTCGCGGTGGCGCCGGCGGCCCGGAACGCCTCGCGCCGGGCGCGCAGCGCGCGCAGGTAGCCGGCGTAGTCGTCGACGGCCTCGCCGCTGCGCTCGGCGAGCAGCGCGACCGACGGCGCCCAGTCGTCGCGGGCGGGGTCGATGACGGCGTCGGGCCGGAAGGTCGGCCGCACGGGCAGGCCCTCGGCCTGCAGCCGCTCGTGGGTGCCGAGCTCGTCGGTGGCGGCGTCGGTGGTGGACAGCACCTCGATGCCGAGCCGCGCGAAGAGCGCGCGCGGCCGGTACTCCGGGCGCGCGAGGCGCTCGACCAGGTGGTCGTAGGTCGCGTCGGCGGTGGCCACCGAGGGCCGCTCCTGGACGCCGAAGAGCTCGATGAGCTCGTGCTTGAGCCACAGCCCCGTCGGCGTGCCGGCGAACAGGTGGAAGTGGGCGCAGAAGCGCCGCCAGATGGCCCGCGGGTCGCTCTCGTTCGGCCCGCCGTCGCGGCGCGCGAGGCCGAGGTCCTCCATCGCCACGCCCTGGCTGTAGAGCATCCGCACGACGTAGTGGTCGGGCACCACGAGCATGCTGGCGGGGTCGCCGAGCGGCGCGTCGTCGGCGATGAGCGACGGCGCCACGTGGCCGTGCGGGCAGACCAGCGGCAGGTCGGCCACGCCCTGGTACAGCCGGCGCGCGAGGTCGCGCTGGCGCGGCTCGGGATCGAAGCAGCGGTCGGGGTCGAGGGTCCAGCGGGCGGTCATGGGGCCTCCTCGGGGCGGGTCGCGTGCGTCGCGCGAGAGCGACACACGGCTAGAGCGTCTCCCGCGGCGCGCGGTAGAGCCGCTCGCCGGCCTTGCGCACGAGCAGCACGCCGTCGTCCTCGCGGTCGGCCCAGGCCTCGACGTCGATGGTGGCGGGATCGAGGTAGCCGAGGGCGAGCCTGGAACAGGTGTCGGCGTCGATGCGGCTGGCGAGCGTCACGCGCACGCGGGGCTCCTCGCGGCCGTCCACCCAGCGGCCGGCGCCGCGCACGTGGGTCGAGTGCGCCAGCACGCCCAGCGGCACGTGGGCGAAGCGGTCCCACTGGTGCAGGAAGTAGGGCAGCGAGTGGTAGCCGACCTCCTCGATCCAGCGGCCGTGCACGCGGCTGATCGTGTCGAGGTGGGGCGCGAAGATGATCAGCTCGGCGCCCGGCGCCAGCGCCGGCTCGAGCTTGTACATCGCCTTGCCGGCCGTCCACAGCTCGTCGTACATCGGTGGCGCGCAGGCGAGCACGCGCCGCATGGGGCGCGCGAGGTGCGTGATCTGGCGGTCGCGGGAGAGCTCGGCGGCCTCGCGCCAGGCTTCGACCACGTCGCCGATCGCGACGGCGCTGAGCTCGTGCCCCTCGACGGTCAGCGCCACCAGCGTGGTGGGCGTCGCGACGAGCTCGGCGGCGGCGTGGATCATCGCCCGCACCGGCGTGTCGGCCACGCCGATCGTGTCGATGACCCCCGTGAGCGCGCCGAGCCAGTGGGTGACGTTGATCATGTCGGCGCCGGAGACGCCGGGGAAGAAGTACTTGGCGCCGCCGGAGAAGCCGACGACCTCGTGCGGGAAGGTGGGCCCCAGGATGACGACGTGGTCGGCCTCGGGCACGGCCCGGTTGACGAGGACGTCGACGTCGCCGCCGAGGGTGGGGTGCCAGCGGTCGCCGGCGATCGCCTGGACGCGCGAGCGCGGCAGCCGCCCGAGCGACACGAGCGTGCCGGGCTCGCCCCAGCCGTGGTTGACGATGCCCACGTGGCGGTAGCGGCCCGTGCGCTCCTCGGGGGTGATGCCGACGAGGGCCTGCAGCCTCCCCTCGTCGAGCGGCGGGTGGGTGCCGAGCGCGACCATGAAGGTGAGTTCTGCGGCGTCCTCCAGGAGCTCGACGACGTCGCGGAAGAGCGCCGGCAGCGGCAGCGTGCGGGTGTGGTCGGGGATGAGGACCAGCACCCGGCGGCCCGCCCAGTCGCCGGCGAGGCCGGCCTCCAGCGCGCGGCGCACGTCCGGCCACGGGAGCGCCCGACCCGCCGGGGCGACGGCGCGGGCGCGGACGCCGCCCTTCGGCGTCATACCCCCCCAAAGGCGGCGTAGCCGCCGTCGACCGGCACCACGATGCCCGTGACGAAGCGCGAGGCGTCGGAGGCGAGCCACACGGCGGCGCCGACCAGGTCGTCGGGGTCGCCGAAGCGGCCCATCGGCGTGTGCTGCAGGATCGTGCGGCCGCGGTCGGTCGGCGTGCCGTCGGGCTGCAGGAGCAGGGCGCGGTTCTGCTCGCCCACGAAGAATCCGGGCGCGAGCGCGTTGACGCGCAGGCCCTCGCCGTAGGTCTGGGCGAGGTGGACCGCCAGCCACTGCGTCAGGTTGTCGACCGCGGCCTTGGCTGCGCCATAGCCGAGCACCCGCGTCAGCGGCTTCTGCGCCGCCATGGAGCTGACCGTGATGATCGAGCCGCGGCCGGCCGCCACCATGGCGGGCGCGAAGGCCTGGATCGACAGCAGTGTGCCGTCGAGGTTGAGCTCGACGACCTTGCGGAACGCCTCGGGGGTCAGGCCGAAGAGGTCGCGGTCGCCGAACACGACGGCGTCGGGGCGGTTGCCGCCGGCGGCGGTGAGCAGCACGTCGCAGCGGCCCCAGGCGGCGTCGACGGTCGCCGCGGCCGCGGCCAGCGAGGCCGGGTCGAGGGCGTCGGCCGAGATGCCGATCGCTTCGAAGCCCTCACCCCGCAGGGTCTCGGCCGCGGCCTCGATGACGTCCGGGCGGCGTGCCAGCAGGGCCACCGCCGCGCCCGCCTGCGCCAGGCCGCGGGCCATGGCCAGGCCCAGGACACCGCCGCCGCCGGTGACGACGGCCACGCGGCCGCTCAGGTCGAAGCCGTTCATGCTGGACCTCCCGTCGCCGCGCCCACGAAGGGCGCGAGGTGGCGCTCGAAGTGGCGCCGCAGCGCGGCGCGGTAGTCGTCGGGGTGCGCCCGCAGCAGCGCCTTCAGCGGCTCGCCGTAGGTCCGCAGCGCCGAGCCGAAGGTGACGTGCAGCACCTGCCGGGCGTCGGTCTGCTCGAGCAGCGCGAGGGCCGCGGTGCCCGGCAGTGCCGCGAGGTCGGGCACGCCCTCGGGCCGGCCGCTGATGTGGTAGCTCTTCACGTCCTCGGCGAAGCGCTCCAGGCCCAGGCGCATGACGGCGTGCAGGAGGTCGGGGTCGTGCTGGCCGGCCACCCGCAGCGCCTCGAGGTAGCTGGTGCCCGCCGTCTTGAGGTGGACGAGGCCGCCGGCCGCCGCCACCGCGATGGGGTAGACGGCGAACTTGTCGGACCCGGAGTGGAGGCTGAGCTTGTACGGCCCCAGGGCGGCGGCGACCCGCGCGTGCCCGTCCAGGTCGCGCGCCAGCGCCCCGAGGTCGCCGATGTAGTCGACGCCCTTCTCGAAGGCCCCCACGAAGCGCGGCGCCAGCGACACCCAGTCGACGCCCAGGCGGCGCAGCTCGATCGCCAGGTAGGCGTGCTCGGCGAGCGTGGTGGGGGTGTCGGTCTCGTCGACCGAGACCTCGAGCTCGGCGCGCTCCGGGCCGGCCTGGCCGCGCAGGTGGCGGGCCAGCCGCGCGACGTGCGCCAGCGCGCCGCCGTACTTGACCGCCGCCCGCTCGAGCTCGCCGGGGGCGAACGTCAGGGGCCGGTCGCCGAGGTCGACGGTGGTGCCGGCCAGGCGGCGCAGCAGGTCGGCCGGGTCGCTGTCGAGCGCCGCCCACGGCGGCCGCCGCTCGAAGGCCTCGGTGAGCGCGGCGCCCTCGAGGGCGTCGGCCTCGGACACGACGTGGTCGCCCGGGTCGATCGTGAAGAACGAGAAGCCGACCGCCAGGTGCGCGTCGACGTCCGCCTCGCTCTTGAGGTGGTCGGCGTCGGCCCCTACGGGCCCGGCCCAGCCGGCGAGGAAGGCGCCGAGGGTGGCGTCGTCGAGCACTTCCTGCGGCGTGCGGCCGGTGCGGGTGTTCTCGCGCACCGACTGCTGGGCGAAGATCGGGGCGACGCGGCCCTCGCCGCCAACGGCGCGGAGCGCGTCCACGTGCCCCGGCGTGGCCAGGCCGAGCCGGTCGCCGAAACCGGCGGACGTCGCCAGGGCGAGGGGCGCCGGGCGGAGGTTGGGGAGCAGCGTGCGCAGCGCGGCGGCGTTGGCGGGGTCCGCCGGGCCGTGCAGCATGACGTGGTCGCCCACGCGCTCGGCGGTGCCGACCAGCGGGGTCAGCGGGGCGGGGTCGGCCGCCGCCGCGGCGATGCGCCACCCGTGGGCGGCGTCGCGTTCGGCCCAGAGGGTGAGGCCTGCGGCCTGGCGCGCGCTGGCCGCGATCGGTTGGCGGCCGTGGCCGAGGGCGATGTCGAGGGCTGCGGGACGTGGCTCCATCGGGTACCTCCGAATGAGGCGCGGCGAGCTTGCTCGCCGCGCACACGAGCATCAGGGCGCGCTGGCGCGCACCACCAGTTCGGGCGTGACGACCACGCGCCGCGGTGGACCGCCGCGCATGCGTTCGAAGAGCAGGTCCGCCACCTGGCGGCCGAGCTGGTAGCCGTCGGTGCGCAGCGTCGTCAGGGCCGGGACCACCAGGCTGGCGAGGCGGACGTCGTCGCAGCCGACCACCGCGATGTCGTCCGGGACGCGTCGGCCGGCGTCGGCGAGCGCTCCGAGGGCGCCGATCGCGACCACGTCGTTGTAGGCGAGCACGGCGTCGACGTCGGGCCGGCGCCGCAACAGGGAGGCCATCGACGCACGGCCCGCCTCCTCCGTCGGCTCGCCCTCCTCGATGAGGTCGGGGCCGTGTTCGAGCTGGTGGAACGCGAGCGACTCGGCGGCGCCCCAGCGGCGGCGCTGGGCGCTGATGGAGCGCCTCGGCCCGGCGAGCAGGCCGACGGTCCGGCGGCCGCCGTTCGCGAGGTGGGTGATCGCCAGATGGGCCCCGCGGACGTCGTCGACCTCGAGGCTCGAGGCGATGCCCTCGAGCGGTGCGCCGCGGTTGAGCAGGACGCAGGCCGGGTGCCGCTGCAGGAGCTGCGCCAGGTCGCGGTCCGGGAGCCGGGCGCTGCACACGATCAGCCCGTCGACGCGGTGCGCCTCGAAGTGCTCGAAGGCGGCGCGCTCGCGTGAGACGTCCTCGACGGTGTTGCTGAGCGAGACGGCGTAGCCCTCGGACCAGGCGACGTCCTCGGCGCCCCGGACGATCGCGGGGAAGAAGGGGTTGGTGATGTCCGGCACCAGCAGGCCGATCGTGTGGCTGCGCCGGGTGGTGAGGCTGCGGGCCGCCTGGCTCGGCCGGTACTCCAGCCGCGCGATGGCTCGCTCGACCCGCTCGCGCGTGCTCGGCTTGACGTCGCCCTTGGCGTTGATCACCCGCGAGACGGTCATGGTCGACACGCCCGCGAGGCGGGCGACGTCGGCGATGGTCACGCGATTGGGCACGGGGCGGCTCCTCGACGCGGGCAGGGCGCCCACGGGTTGCGGAGTGGCTGTCCGTGACCGCTCCCGTGAGCGCTAACAGCCTCTCCGATGGCCGAGTATAGGGGTGCGCGGCCGCCATCGTCAAGCCGCGTCGAGTGGCGACGATGTTGCGAAGAAAGCGTGGGGAACGCGAGTCGCGCATCGTCGTTGACAGCGCTCGCGCCCCGTGCTACCTTCGGCATACATGCCCGCCGAGCCGCTTTTGCGTTACCGCTAACGGTATCGATACCGGAAGCCGAACGCCGGCGCGACGGGCCCGGGTTCCGCCCGCGGGCGGGACCACGGGGAGGGAGCACGCATGCGCACGTTCAGGATCCTCGCGTTCACGCTCGTCCTGGCCCTGGTGGCCGGCGGTTTCGCGCAGCAGATCGTCCTGCGCGCCGCCGACAACCAGCCGCCGACCTACTCCACGGTCAAGGGTCTCAACCACATGGCGGAAGTGCTCGAGGCGATCTCGGGCGGCCGCATCACGATGGAGGTCTTCCCCGGCGGTCAGCTCGGCGACGAGCGCTCGACCATCGAGCAGGTCCAGCTCGGCGTCCTCGACGTCGTGCGCACCAGCACCAGCCCAGTCGGCGAGTTCTACGCACCGATGGGCGTGTACAGCCTGCCGTTCATCTTCCGCTCCGAGGAGCACTTCTGGCGCGTCGTCCAGGGGCCCATCGGCTTCGAACTGCTCGAGGGCCTGCGCGCCGCCGACATGGTCGGCCTGGCGTACTACGACTCCGGCAGCCGCAACTTCTACACGGCCAACACCCCCATCCGCGGCGTCGCCGACCTGCAGGGCCTGCGCATCCGCACCCAGCAGAGCCAGGTCGTGCTCGACATGATGGAGGCGCTGGGTGCCGACGCCGTCCCGATGGCCTTCGGCGAGGTCTACAGCTCGCTGCAGACCGGCGTCATCGACGGCGCTGAGAACAACTACCCGTCGTACGGCCCCAGCGGCGTGCGCCACTACGAGGTCGCGCCCTACTTCACCGAGAACGCCCACGCCCGCGTCCCCGAGATCGTCATGATCAGCACCGCCACCTTCGACGGCCTCAGCGCCGCCGACCAGGCCCTGGTCCGGCAGGCCGCCCTGGCGAGCGTCCCGGTGCAGGCCGCCGCGTGGGCCGCGGACGTCGCCGCGAGCAAGACCGCGGTCGTCGAGGCCGGCTCCGAGATCATCACCGTCGACCTGGCCGAGTTCCAGGCCGCGATGGGGCCGGTGTACGAGAAGTACGGCCCGGTCTTCGGCGACCTGATCCAGCGCATCCTCGACACCCCGTAAGCCGCGTTTCGAGAGGCCATGATGGACGAGCGCCGTCCCGACCTCGACACACCGCCTGAACAGGGGGCCCCGGCCGGGGCCCCCGTTCCGCACGCCGCCGCTACGGCGGTCGCGGGCGCGGCGGAGGCAGACGCCCCGCCAGCCGCCGATCGCGCCCACTGGTACGACCGCGTCGAGAACGGCGTGACGAGCGTCGTCCGGGTCGTCAGCGCCGTACTGTTGCTGGCCATCGTGCTGACGATCTCCTGGCAGGTGACGGCGCGCTACATCCCCGACCTGCGCGTGCCGCGCTGGACCGAGGAGATCAGCCTCATCTTCATGGTGTGGCTGGCGATGCTCGGCTCCGGCCTGGCCGTGCGCGCGGGCGAGCACCTCTCCGTCGACGTCGTCACGCGGCAGCTGCCCAAGCGGGTGCAGCGCGGCCTGGAGCGCATCGTGTGGTTGGCCTTCGCCGGCTTCGGCGGCTACCTGCTGTGGTACGGCTGGGAACTGAGCCAGCGCACGATGGCGCAGACCTTCGCCGCCACCCAGCTGCCGGTCGGCTGGATGTACCTGGGCCTGCCCTTCGGCGGCGCGCTCATGGCCCTCTACTCCCTGCGCAACGTGTTCCGCCTGCCGCACCCGGAGCTCGACGAGGTCATCGAGAGCGCCCACGTCCGCGGCAACTGGACGGTGCGGATCGCGATCGTGGTCATCCTGGCGGCCCTGGCTGGCGGCGCGTTCATGCTGTTCGGTGGCGACGTGCTCTTCGGCCCGGTTGGCGTGCTGCTCGGCGGTGTGGGCGTGCTCATGCTGCTGGGGGTGCCGATCGCGGTCGCGCTCGGCCTCGCCAGCCTGATCACCGTCATGACGGTGCACCTGATCGAGCCCAGCATGCGCGCGCTGCCGCCCCTCATCGTGGCGCAGCGCATGGCCAACGGCGTCAGCTCGACGCCCTTGCTGGCCATCCCCTTCTTCATCCTCGCCGGCCTGATCATGGCCGAGGGCGGCATCGCCACCCGGCTGGTCGAGTTCTCGCGCGTGCTCGTCGGGCCCATCCGCGGCGGCCTGGCGCACGTCAACGTCGTCGCCTCCATGCTCTTCGGCGGCACCTCCGGCTCCGCCGTCGCCGACGTCAGCTCCAACGGCAGCATCCTCATCCCGATGATGAAGAAGAGGGGCTACGACGCCGACTTCAGCGTCGGGGTGACGGTCGCCAGCTCGGTGCAGGGCATCATCATCCCACCGTCGCACAACGCGGTGATCTACAGCCTGGCCGCGGGCGGCGTGTCGATCAGCGCCCTGTTCCTCGCCGGTTACCTTCCCGGCGCGATGATCGGCATCTTCCTCATGCTCGCGAGCTACGTGCTGGCCCTCCGCCGCGGCTACCCATCGGACAGCCGGCCACCGTTCTGGGAATCGCTCAAGGTGTCGTTCGTGGCCATCCCCGGCCTCTTCGTCGGCCTGATCATCGTCGGCGGCATCGCCTTCGGCTGGTTCACCGCCACCGAGGCGGCCGCCATCGGCGCCGTCGTCGCCTTCCTGGTGTCGACCCTGATCTACCGCGAGATGGGCTTCAAGAAGGTCTGGCGCGTGGCTCAGCAGGCGGTGCGCACGATCTCGATCGTCATCTTCCTCATCGCCACCGCCAGCGCCTTCGCCTGGCTGATGGCCTACCTGCGCATCCCGGCGATCCTGGCCAGCTCGATCCTCGGCTTCAGCGACAACCCCATCGTCCTGCTGGCGCTCATCAACGTCCTGCTCCTGATGCTGGGCGCGATCATGGACATGGCGCCGCTGATCCTCATCCTCACCCCGATCCTGCTGCCGATCGTCACGGCCGACCCCATCAACATGAGCGCCGTGCACTTCGGGATCATGCTGCTCATGAACCTCGGCCTCGGCCTCACCACCCCGCCCGTGGGTACGGCGCTCTTCGTGGGCTGCGCCATCGGCAAGATCCGCATCGAGCGGGCCAGCCGCGCCATGATCTACCTGTGGCCGCCGCTGCTGCTGGCGCTCATCCTGGTCACCTACTTCCCCTGGTTCGTCGAGGTGGTGCCGAGGGCGTTCGGCGTCCTGAACTGAGTTCGACCGCCTTGGCCGCCGCGCGCCGGATCCCGAGTCCGGCGCGCGGCGTCTTGCCGGCGTGTCCTGCGGTGGTCCCGCGCGACGCGCCGCGCGCGAGCACCCGGCGCCGACCGCCCCGGGCGGATGACGGTTCGTCCGCGAAGGCGTACCGTAAGGACGGCCATGTTCGTGGGTGTGCGACTCCTGGGACCGCCCGCGGTGCGCGTCGGCGACGCGTGGGTGCCGCTGCGTTCGACGAAGCCCCACGCGCTCTTCGCCTACGTCGCGTACCGCGGCGCGCGCGTGCG
>JAHYJQ010000057.1 GCA_019429025.1 Trueperaceae bacterium
CACGCGGCCATAGCGCTCAGGCAGCGGGTGCGTAGATGACGTGCACGGCACGCTGCAGGAACGCGATGCCGACACACTCGGCGCCCAAGCCCGCGCAGGTCACTTCCGTGCGGGTCGCGAGAGGGCCGGCCGCCGGCGCCCAGAGCCCGTGCCCGTCGGCGCGGCCTGACGCCCGCTGCTTGGGGGATCCGCGGCGAAGCGGCGCGGATCCCCGGGTCCCTCAGGCGGCGGCTTCGCGGATGACGTGCACGTCCCGTTGCGGGAACGGGATGCTGATGCCCTCGGCGTCGAGCCGCTGCTTGATCGCCTTCGTCAGGTCCATCTGCGTCGCCAGGAAGTCGGGCGGCAGGGTCCACACGCGCACGAGCAGGTCGACCGAGCTGTCGCCCAGGGCGGTGACCTTGATCAGCGGCTCCGGGTCGGCGAGCACCCGCGGCTCGGCCGCCACCACCGCCCGCAGCGCCTCGAGCGCGTGGTCGAGGTCGTCGCCGTAGCCGACGCCGATCGTGAGGTCGATGCGCCGCCGCTCGGCGCGGCTGAAGTTCTTGATCTCGTTGCCCCAGATGCGCCCGTTGGGCATGAACACGGGCACCCCCTCGAAGGTGCGCATCTTGGTGACGAACAGGCCGACGTCCTCCACCGAGCCCAAGCTGCCGCCGATGTCGACGGCGTCGCCGATGCGGAAGGGGCGCAGGCCGAGGATCATCACGCCGGCCGCGACGTTCGACAGCGCGCCCTGCAGCGCCAGGCCGATCGCCAGGCCCGCGGCACCGAGCAGCGCGACGAGGCTGGTGGTCTGGACCCCGAAGCGGTCGAGCACGGCGATGAGCGTGAAGGCGAGCACGCCCCAGCGGGCGATGCGCGCCAGCACCGACACGAGGGTCGCGTCGAGGCGCTCGTTGCGCTTCGTGCTCGAGCGCACGAGGCGCTCCACCCAGCCGGCCACCACCCAGCCGACGACGAGGATCGCGACGGCAGCGACGACGTTGAGTCCGAGGTCGACGAGCTGATCGACGTCCATGGCACCTCCCGGCGCGACCCGCGCGGCCGCGCGCCGAAGGCAGGGTAACAAGCACGGGTCGCGCGCCCGCCGGTCGCCCCGTAGCGCCTACAGCGGCAGGTTGCCGTGCTTGCGGAACGGCCGCTCCTCGCGCTTGCCCTCGAGCATGGCGAGGTGCCGCACCAGGTGCAGCCGCGTGTCGGCCGGGTCGATGACGTCGTCCACGTAGCCGCGGCCGGCGGCCTTGAACGGGTGGTCGAACGCCCGCCGGTACTCCTCGACGAAGCGCGCCCGGGTGGCGGCGGGGTCCGGCGACCGCTCGATCTCGCGCTTGTGCAGGACGTTGGCCGCGCCGTCGGCGCCCATGACCGCCACGGCGGCGGTCGGCCAGGCGAGCACGACGTCGGCGCCCATGTCGCGCGAGCTCATGGCCAGGTAGGCGCCGCCGTAGCTCTTGCGCACGATGACCGTCAGCTTGGGCACGGTCGCCTCCGCGTAGGCGTACAGCATCTTGGCGCCGTGGCGGATGATGCCGCCGTGCTCCTGCGCCACGCCCGGCAGGAAGCCGGTGACGTCGACGAAGGTGACCACCGGCACGTTGAACGCATCGCACGTCCGCACGAAGCGGGCTGCCTTGTCCGACGCGTCGATCGTCAGGGTGCCGGCGAGTTGACGCGGGTCGTTGGCGACGATGCCCACCGGCCGGCCGCCGAGGTGGGCGAAGCCGACGACGATGTTGCGGGCGAACTCGCTCTGGATCTCGAGGAAGCGGCCGTCGTCCACCACCGCCGCGATGACCTCGCGCATGGGGTAGGCCCGCTGCGGATCGGGGTGCACGATCGTGGCGAGCTGCGGCAGCCGGCGGTCGCCCGGGTCGCGCGTGGCCCGCCGCGGCGGCTGGCCGCGGGCGGAGGATGGCAGGTAGGCGAGCAGCTCGCGGACGCGGGCGAGCACCGCCCGGTCGTCGTCCTCCACCAGGTGGGCGACGCCGCTGAGACGCGCGTGCACGTCCGCGCCGCCGAGCTCCTGCGCGCTGACCGTCTGCTTGGTCACCGCCTTGACGACGTCGGGGCCGGTGATGAACATGGTGCCACTGCTGCGCGACATGAGCACGAAGTCCGTCAGCGCCGGGCTGTACACCGCGCCGCCGGCGCAGGGGCCGAGCACGGCGGACACCTGCGGCACCACCCCGGAGTAGTTGGCGTTGCGCGCGAACACCTCGCCGTACCCCGACAGGGCGTCGACGCCCTCCTGGATGCGCGCGCCGGCGGAGTCGTTGAGTCCGACGATGGGGTAGCCGTTCTGCGCCGCCAGGTCCATGACGCGGCAGATCTTGGCGGCGTGCATCTTGCCCAGGCTGCCGCCCAGCACGGTGAAGTCCTGGCTGAACACGAACACGCGGCGCCCGTCGATCTCGCCGTAGCCGGTCACGACGCCCTCGCCCGGGGCATCGAGCCCGCGCTCGTTCGGCTCGACGAAGGCGCCCAGCTCCACGAAGCTGCCCTCGTCGAGCAGCGCATCGAGGCGCTCGCGGGCGGTGAGCTTGCCGGCGTCGTGCTGCCGCTGCACGCGCGCCGGCCCGCCGCCGCGCTGCACGCGCTTGCGGCGCTCCTCCATGTCCGCGGTCAGCTCGTTCATCCAGGCGACGGTGTCTTCGGGCACGGTCGGCTCCTCCTGGGCGCGCGGATCAGGGGCCCGCGGCCGGACGGTCGTCGAGCGGCGAGACGGGCGCGGGGACGATGACGTAGCGGGTCTCGTCGGGGTAGACGTAGCCCTGGCGCCGAGCCAGGTGCTCGCGGAAGCGCTCGTCGTCGCCGCGCCCGGCGATCTCGATGAGGTCCGCCGCCTCGCGCCGCAGCTCGGCGACCTCGCGCTCGAGCCGGGCGATCTCCCGTTCGGCCGTCCACAGCCGGCGCGACTCGATGGCGATCATCACCCCGGCCTGGAGGAGCCCGACGAGCGCGAGCACCACGATGACCGCCGACACGCCGCGGGCGATGCGGACCGGGCGGCGAGGGTCGCGCGAGGGGTCGTCCGGCGGCACGACGCGGGTCGCGCCGCGCGGCCCAGCCGGCGCCTCAGCCACGGCAGGCGCGCTGAACCGCAAGGGGCCGAACGGAGCTTCACGCGGCGAGGCCATGCGCCCCGAGTCTAGCAACGGGCCCCGCCGCGAGGGGGTGAAGGATGCCGCCGACCGTGGCGCGCGGCCCGGCATCCCCGCGGGCCCATGTGGGCCCGCCCGCGCCGCCGGCGGGTCATCCTGGGCCCATGGCCCACCTCTTCGAACCGCTGCGACTGCGCGACGTGACCCTGCGCAACCGCGTCGCCATGTCGCCCATGTGCACCTACAGCGCCGACGACGGCCGCGCCAGCGACTGGCACCTCGTGCACCTCGGCGCCCGGGCGGCCGGTGGGGTGGGCCTGGTCATCGTCGAGGCGACCGCCGTCGAGGCCCGCGGCCGCATCTCTCCTTTCGATCTCGGCCTGTGGCGCGACGACCAGGTCGACGGCCTCCGCCGCGTCACCGACTTCGCACGCTCGCAGGGCGCGGCGTCGGCCGTGCAGCTGGCGCACGCCGGCCGCAAGGCGTCGACCCACCGCCCCTGGGCGCCCGGCTCGGGCGCCGTCGCCGACGAGGACGGCGGCTGGCCGGTGGTCGGCCCCAGCGACGAGGCCTTCTCCCCCGCGCTGCGGACGCCGACCGCGCTCGACGAGGACGCGATCGCCGGGGTGGTCACGGCGTTCGCCGACGCCGCCGCCCGCGCCGACGCCGCCGGCTTCGACGCCGTCGAGATCCACGCCGCCCACGGTTACCTGCTGCACCAGTTCCTGTCGCCGCTGGTGAACACGCGCGACGACGGCTACGGCGCCGGCTTCGAGGGCCGCGGCCGGCTGCTGCGGGAGGTCGTGCGCGGCGTCCGCGCGGCGCTGCCCGACGGCAAGCCGCTGCTGGTGCGGATCTCGGCCAGCGATTGGGCCGAGGGCGGCTGGAGCGCGGACGACAGCGTTCGCCTCGCACGCGAGCTGGCGGGCCTGGGGGTCGACCTGGTCGACTGCTCCAGTGGCGGCGCCATCGCGGGCGTGAAGATCCCGGCGGCGCCCGGCTACCAGGTGCCGTTCGCGGAGCGCGTGCGGCGCGAGGCCGGCGTCGCCAGCGGCGCGGTGGGGCGCATCACGACCGCAGCCCAGGCGGACGCGATCGTCCGCCAGGGGCGGGCCGACGTCGTGCTGCTCGGCAAGGCGCTGCTCGACGACCCGCAGTGGGCGATCCACGCCGCGCAGGAACTGCGCGCCGCGCAGGAACTGCGCGCCGCGGGCGAGCTGCACACCGCGGGCGACGACGACGTCTCGCCGCCGTGGCCGGTGCCGTACGGCTGGGTGTTCCGGTAGGTCGGCAGCGCGGCGTCCGGGAGCGACCGGTCAGAAGAGCGAGGGCTGGTCGACCCCCTCGTCGATCTCGGGCAGCGCGGTCACCAAGGCGAACTCGAGCCCGGCGGCGCTCAGCTGCGCCAGCGCCGGCTTGGTGATCGCGGGCGCGGCCAGGATCCCGCGCACGCTTTCGCCGGTGAAGCGCCGCACGCTGGTGACGTAGCGCCCGAGCTGGTGCACCGCCTCCTGCGTGCCCTTGGCGCGCTTGAGCTCGACGACGACCAGCCGGCCGTCGCGGTCGCGGGCGAACAGGTCGATGCCGCCGACGTCGGTCGGCAGCTCGCGGTCGAGCACCGTCAGCCCCGGCTCGATGAGCTCGGGCTCGCGCGCCAGCGCCGCCTGCATCTGCGCCTCGCTGCCACGCAGCACGAAGGCGATCTCCTCTTGCAGGTGCAGCGCCTGGGCGAGCGCGACCTCGAGGAACACGACCCGCAGCGTCTCCTCCGGCGTGCGGCGCTCGGCCACCAGCACGGCCTGGCCGTCGTCGAGCCCCACCCACAGGTCGTCGGTGCGCGGCTGCCAGTTGACCGGCTTCACCCCGCGGTCGCGGTGCACCTGGATCGAGCCGTCGGGCTTGACCATCACCAGCAGGTCGCCGGCGTCGGCGAACGAGGCCGCCCGGCCCACGTAGCTCACCTCGCAGGTGCCGACCACCTGCACCAACGCCTGGCCGGCACGCAGGTGCTCGCGCAGGAACTCGACGAGCTCGTCGTCGCGGGGGTCGTGGAGGGCCTCGAGCTGCACGCCCGAGGGTACCCTGTCGCATGCCCCGACTCGGAGCCCACGTGTCCACCGCCGGCGGCGTCTCGACCGCCTTCCCCCGCGCCGCCGAGCTCGGGTGCGACGCGTTGCAGGTGTTCGTCAAGAACGCCAACGCCTGGCGCGCCAAGCCGCTGCCCACCGCGGAGATCGACGCGTTCCGGGCCGCCCACGCCGGCACGCCCGGCCCGTCCGCGCCCGCGCCGCTGCCGCTGGTGGCCCACGCCGGCTACCTCATCAACCTGTGCAGCCCGAAGGCCGACGTGCACGAGAAGTCGCGGGAGGCCCTGATCGACGAGCTCGAGCGCTGCACCGCCCTGGGGGTGCCGGGCCTGGTGCTGCACCCGGGCGCCCACCTGGGGACGGGCGAGGACGAGGGGCTCGACGGCATCGCGCGCGCGCTCGACGCCGTGCACGCGGCGCTCCCGGACGCCGGCGCGCGGGTGCTGCTGGAGAACACGGCCGGCCAGGGCACGGTGCTCGGGTCGCGGCTCGAGCAGCTCGCCGCCATCGTGGCCAGGGTCGACGCGCCCGAGCGGGTGGGCGTCTGCCTCGACACCTGCCACGCCTTCGCCGCCGGCTACGACCTGCGCGACGACGACGGCTACGCGGCGTTCGTCGACGAGGTGGCGCGCACGGTCACGCTCGAGCGGGTGGCGGCCGTGCACCTCAACGACAGCCGCTTCGGCGTCGGCAGCCACAAGGACCGCCACGCCTCGATCGGCGAGGGCGAGCTCGGCCGCGAGACGTTCGCCCGCTGGCTGGCCGACGCGCGCTGGGGCGACGTGCCGATGGTGCTGGAGACCCCCCTGGGCGACGACGGCCTGGGGCACGCGCGCGACCTCGCTACGCTGCGCGCGCTGTGAACCGCGGCAGGGGCGGGCGTCAGACCGGCTCGACGCGTCCGTAGCGCCCGCGCACGTACGCGAGCGACGCGCTGTCGGCAATGCGCGCGTGGTCGACGCGGCCGACCACGAACGTGTGGTCGCCGACCGGCACCTGGTTCACCACCACGCACACCAACTGCGCGGCGGCGCCCGCGATCACGGGGTGGCCGTCGAGCTCCTCGAAGGGGTCGCCCGCGAGGGGCACGGGCCGACCGGCGAAGTGGTCCGAGACGCCGGCCTGATCGGCCGACAGGATGCTGACGCCGTAACGCGCCAGCGCCGGCAGCAGCGCGTGGGCCCGGGCCTTCACGTCGATCGCCACGCCCACCAGCGGCGGCACGAGCGACAGCGAGGTGAACGAGTTGACCGTGATGCCGTGGACGGTCCCGAAGGGGGAAGGGCGGCCGACGGCACCGTCGCGTCGGGCGAAGGTGACCACGGTGATGCCGGTGGGGAGTCTCCCCAGCGTCTGGCGGAACCGGTCGGGATCGATGGGCATGCGGGGGTCCTCCTGGCGACCCTCCGCTGGGCGCGGCGGCCGCACGACGACCCGCAGGGTACGCCACGCGTCGCGGCGCCGCACGATGCCACGAACGAAGCACGACCCCATACCCCTGAGGAGGTAGATTCGCCCGTGCGCCGACGCCGCTGGCTCCTCTTCCCCCTTCGCCTCGTCCACGTCAACCTCGGCCTCGCCCTGTTCGGCTTCAGCATCGCGCTCATGCTGCGGGCCGGCGTGGGCCTGGGCCCCTGGGACGTGTTCCACGAGGGCGTCTCGCTGCGCACGCCGCTGACGATCGGCCAGGCGATGATCGGCGCCGGCTTCGCGCTGCTGGCCTTCTCGGCCCTCGTGGCGAAGGTGCGCCCCGGGCTCGGCACGGTGATGAACATGGTGTTCATCGGCGCGTGGGTCGATCTCTTCCTGGCGCTGCCCGGCTTCCCGCAGGCAGGCGGTTGGCTCGACGGCGCGGCGCTCTTCGCCACGGGGCTGGTCCTCAACGGGGCCGCGACCGGTCTCTACCTCACCGCCGGCCTGGGCGCGGGGCCGCGCGACGGCTTCGCGCTGGCGCTGGCCAAGCTGCTGCGCGTCACGGTGCGACGCGCGCGCACGCTCGTCGAGGTCGTGGTGTTGACCAGCGGCTGGCTGCTCGGCGGCACCGTCGGCCTGGGCACCCTGGTGTTCGCCCTGGCGATCGGCCCGCTGATGCAGACCAGCCTGCGGCTGTTCGCCGGGCTGGAGCGCGCCTACGCGCGACGAATGGCGGCGCCCGGCGACCGCCTGGGCATCCGTACCGAGTAGCGGGCCGCGCGGCCCCTATCATCGCATCGGAGAGGTCGGGAGGGGAGCATGTCCGTGGAGGCCGTCCACGTCCTGGGATCGGGCGCCGCGTTCAGCGACGGCAGCCGCACCACCACCATGCTGGCCCTCGAGGGGCCCTCCGGCATCGTGGTGATCGACTGCGGCGGCGACGTGGTGCAGCGGTTGCTGGCCCAGGGGCTCGACCCGCTGCGGGTGACCGCGCTCGTCGTGACCCACGAGCACGCAGACCACGTCGGGGGCCTGCCGCTCATGCTCGAGCGCCTGTGGCTCGCCGGGCGGCGCACGCCGCTGCCCGTCATCGGCATCGCTCCCGCCGTCGCCCAGGCCGTGCGCCTGCACGACGCGTTCGACACCGGCGACTGGCCCGGCTACGCGGGCATCGCGCCGCAGGTGGTGCCGCACGAGGCGGGCGCGCCCGTGCTGCACAACGCCGACTGGCGCATCACGGCGGCACCGGGGACGCACTGGGTCCCGGTGATCGGCTTGCGCATCGAGGCCGCGAACGGCGCGGTGTTGGCGTACTCCTGCGACACCGCCTACGACCCCGCCATCGTCGACCTGGCCCGCGGCGCCGACCTCCTGCTGCACGAGGCCGCGGGCGAGAACGCCATGCACACGTCGCCCTGCCAGGCGGCGCGCGTCGCCGACGAGGCGGGCGCGGGCCGCCTGGTGCTGGTGCATCTGCCGCACGACTTCGACGAGCACGGCCCCGAGGTGGCGTGCGCTCGGAGCCGTTTCAAGAACCTGGAGATCGGCTATGACGGCGCGCGTTACCCGCTGACGCCCGCGGGCGACGCCATCGGCTGGCGCGCGGTCGGCGCACCGGCGTCCCACAAGCGCGCGTAGCGTCGCGGGGCGCGTCCCTCCCAGCCGCGCTTGTGCCAAGCGTAGCCGGCGACCAGCGGCAGCGTCACGGTCGCCTCGCCGTAGACCATCTGCTCGAAGGCCAGGTCGACCTTGCCCCAGCTGCTCGCCTCCTTGAGCGTCGAGCCCGAGAGGGCGCCGTCGCGCTCGTCGGCGACGGTCAGCTGCACGGCGTACTTGTGCATCTCGGCCTCGAAGCCGAGGAACTCGGCGGAGACGACGATGTCCTGCACGAAGTTCTTGGGCACGCCGCCGCCGATCATGAAGATGCCGGTGGTGCCCTGGTGCACCTTGATGTCGGTGAGCTCGCGGAAGTCCTTCACACTGTCGATCGCCACGTGCGCCTCGGGGTGGCGGACCTGGTGGGCCACCAGGCCGAAGCCGGCGGAGCAGTCGCTGAAGGCCGGCACGAACACCGGCACGTCGAGCTCGAACGCGGTGCGCAGGATGCTGTCCGCGCCGAGGTCGCGCTCGGCGAGGTAGCGGCCCATCTCGCGCAGGAACTCGCGGCTGGAGTACGCCCCGGGCGCGAGGGTCTCCGCGATCTGCAGGACGGTGTCGTCGCAGACGCGCAGCTGCTCCTCGTCGATGTAGGTGTCGTAGATGCGGTCGATCATCAGGTCGCGCAGCATGGCGTCGCTGGCGAACTTGTCGCCCTGGTAGTGGCGGAAGCCGAGGGCCTCGAAGAAGTCCTGGTCCACGACGTTGGCGCCGGTGGAGACGATGGCGTCGACCATGTTGGCGCGCAGCAGGTCGACGATGACCTGCTTCTGGCCGGCGGAGACGATCGAGCCCGCCAGCGTCAGGATGACGCCGGCCTCGGGGTCGCGCACCATCATGTCGAGGATGCGCCCGGCGCGGGCCAGGTCGCGGGCGCTGAAGGCCGTCTCGCCCATCATGTCGACCAGCGGCGTCACGTCGACCCGCTTGATGTCGAGGTGGCGCACGACGGTCTGCAGGAGTTCGGGCTTGCTTCTGGTGTGGCTCATGGTCGGTCCCTCCACGTGGTGCGGTCGCGCTCCGGGTCGTGGGGTTCACGGGCCACGCGCGCCGCTCGGCCGCCGCGTCCGCGGTCGGCGTCGGTCGTCGGAGCCTTACGCGTGTTCGCGCCGGCCCCGCAGGGCCGTGTAGCGTTCACACGAGAGTTTCTCGCCTGCGGCGAGAAACTCCGGGTGTTCGCGCCGGCCCTCCGGGCCGCGCCGAACACGCGCCATCAGGACTCCCCGTGGCGCCCCCAAGGATGCGGCCTGGCGGGCGCGTTGTCAACGGCATGGGCGACGGTCGTCGGGTCGCTCGAGCGAGAGGCAGCGCGGCCGGGGTGACCGAACGATGAAGGCACATCGATGCCGACGAATGCCCCTGTGAGTCTTGGCGCCCGGCGCCTTAGGCTACAATCGCTTGCATCGAGCCGGGCCGATGCGCGGGGCCGGTCGAGCCTCCCGCAGGGGCCCGATTCACTTGGGAGGTCCACGTGAGGGATCTGCAGACGAGCCAACACGCGCGCGCGCGCCAGCGCGGCCATCCGTCCGGGGTCATGGCATGATCCCCGCCTTCCGCGCCGCCACCACGAACACGGGCCGCGCACTCGAGATCGTGCGCATGGCGCTCATGTTCCTGGTGTGGGGTGGCCTCCTCGGCTACGCGCTCGAGCTGTACGTCATCGGCCACTGGCTGCCCACCTTCCAGTCGCAGATCCCCTTCTACGTGACCATCCCCGGCGTCGTCTTCGTCGCGTGGATCTTCTTCGACCGCACCACGCCGTGGGTCCGCGTCGCCTTCATCGTCACGATGCTGGTCTTGATCGCGACCGGCGTCCTGGGCGCGTACTTCCACTGGGTGTGGAACATGGAGGACGCCGGCGGCGTCGACTGGTCCTTCGTGCCCGCGATGGAGGAGTTCCACGGCTTCCGGCCCGTGCTGGCCGCGCTGGCCTACACCAACATGGGCGTGACAGGCCTCGCCTGCATCTTCCGGGCCAGGTGAGGGGGCGACGATGATCCAGCGTCTGATGCGAGCCCAGACCGACGACGAGCGCACGCTCGCGTTCCTGCAGAACTTCTTCCTCCTCATCGCCGCCTTCGGCTTCGTGTTCTACGGGGTCGAGCACTGGGTGATCAACCACCAGGTCCTCGACCACTGGACGGCCCTGATCCCCGGGTGGGTGTCGCTCGCGGGCGCGCCGCTGGCGGTCGCGATGTTCTTCTCCACCCGCAAGTGGCTGACCTACGCGTTCGTCGGCGTCATGGCGCTGGCGTTCCTCACCGGGCTCCTCGGCGCCCTGCTGCACCTCAACTTCAACGCCAGTGACCTCGGCGTCTCGCTGTTCAGCATCAGCGGGTTCATCGAGTCCATGCAGGTCCCCTACCGCCCCGTGCTCGCCGGACTCGCCCACACCCACGTGGGCGCGGTGGGCCTCGCCGTCGGCCTCACCGTCTGGGTGAAGGACCGACCCCTTTCTGCCCCCTAGGAGGCACATCATGATGAAGAAGCTCTTCGCGGCCATTCTCGCGCTCGCCCTCGTTGGCACCGTCGCGCTGGCCCAGCCCGCGATCGACGGTGCGATCGCCGACGGCGAGTACGCCAACACCGTCGAGCACGACTCCGGCGCCGTCCTGTACTGGACCGTCGACGGCGACACCCTGTACATGGGCTACACGATGGAGGCCAGCGGCTGGTCCGGCGTCGGCTGGCTCAGCGAGCAGACGAACCGCAAGGCCGGCGCCGACGTCCTCATGTTCGCCATCGTCGACGGCGAGGCCGTCTCCTACGACGGGTTCCAGGACTCCGCGCGTGGCGAGCCCGCCCACGACGAGGACGAGGGCGGCAGCAACTCGCTGACCGACTTCGCGGCCGTCCACGAGGGCGGCGTGTGGACCGTGGAGTTCTCCCGTCCGCTGGCCACCGGCCAGGAGACCGACGTCGACATCGTCCCCGGCGAGGCCGTGATCTTCATGCTGGCCCACGGCAACACGATGGACGTCGGCCGGGCGCACGACCGCAGCAACCGCGGCGGCGCCTTCTACATCGAGGGCTTCGTCTTCTGACCTGAACGCCCGCGCTCCGAACGAGGCGGCGGCCCCGGGGGTTCCCCCGGGGCCGCCGTTCGTGTGGGAAAACGCGGCCGTCGGCCGATCGTGTGCGTGTGCACGGGCGCCCGCGCACACGCACACGCACCCGCGCCTGCACCCGGCCGCTGGCCGGTCGGGCTAGACCTGTTCGAGGTAGGTGTACCCCACCAGTTCGGCGTCGTAGAGCTCGGTCATCTCGCGCTTGGCCTCGTCCGAGAGCTTGACGCCGGAGCGCTCCGCCTCGCGGATCTCGTCCTGCAGCCAGCCGTGCAGCTCCGCCGTCTCGTAGCCCATGTTCTCGATGACGCGCCGCGCCTTCTGCCCGTTGACGAAGCGCTCCAGGCTCCAGCCGCCCTTGCCGTCGAGGCGCACGTGCGCCTCGTTCATGCGGCCGAAGAGGTTGTGGTTGTTGGCCAGCACGTCCTGGTAGGCGCCGGTGAGGAAGGCGCCGAGGTAGTACGGCCGCCCGGGCACGAGGTCGTGCACCGGGAGCGTGGCGCGCACGTCGCGCAGGTCGATGAACTTGGCGATCTTGCCGTCGCTGTCGCAGCTGATGTCGACGAGCGTCGCCTCGCGGTTCGGCTCCTCCTGCAGGCGGTGCAGCGGCACGATCGGGAAGAGCTGCTGGATCGCCCAGTGGTCGGGCATGCCCTGGAAGAGGCTGAAGTTGACGACGTACTGGTCGGCCAGCCGCTTCGGCAGCGCCTCGAGCTCCTCGGGCACGTAGTCGAGCTGCTCGATGACCTTGGAGATGCGCAGCAGCGTGCGGTGGTAGAGCTGCTCGACGTGCGCCCGCTCCAATAGGGTGATGTAGCCGAGGTCGAAGAGGCTGTGCATGGTGTCCTTGTTCGACACCGCCTCGTTGAACACCTCGCGGTAGTTCTTCAGGTTGACGTCGCGCGCCAGCTCCTGCATGTCGCGCACCACCGCGTGCACCTCGTCCTCCAGGGGCGGCAGCTCGTAGGTGGCGCGGGTCGGGCCGATCGCGTCGATCACGGGCAGCACGACGAGCGCGTGGTGCGCCGTCAGCGCCCGCCCGGACTCGGTGACGATGATCGGGTGCGGCGCGTCGCCGTCGTCGCAGGTCTCCTTGATCGTGTACACGACCGTGTCGGCGTACTCGCCGATGCCGTAGTTGGCGCTGGCGTAGAAGTTCGTCTTGGAGCCGTCGTAGTCGACCCCGAGCCCGCCGCCGACGTTGAGGTAGCGGACGTCGGCACCCATGTTGACGACGTCGACGTAGACCTGGGCGGCCTCGCGCACCGCCACCTTGATGCGGCGGACGTCGGTGAGCTGGCTGCCCACGTGGCAGTGGATCATCTGCAATGCGCTTAGCTTGCCCAGCGCGCGCAACCGGCCCACGCCGTGGATGAGCTCGGTGGCGGTGAGGCCGAACTTGGCCTCGTCGCCGCCCGACGCCTCCCAGGCGCCGGCGCCCTTGGCGTGCAGCTTGAAGCGGATGCCGACCGCCGGCTCCACGCCCATCTCGGCGCTGACCCGCAGCACGCGCTCGAGCTCGCTGGGCTTCTCGAGCGTGATGACGACGTTCTTGCCGAGCTTGCGGCCCCACAGCGCGAGGCGGATGAAGTCGTCGTCCTTGAAGCCGTTGCAGCAGATGAGCGCGTCTGGGTGCGTGTCCTGCACCAGGATGAGCGCCAGCTCGGCCTTGCTGCCGGCCTCCAGGCCGGTGGCGTAGCGGGCGCCGTACTCGGCGATCGTCTCGACGACCACGCGCCTCTGGTTGACCTTGATCGGGTAGACGCCCTGGTAGCGCGCCTTGTAGCCGGCCTCGCGGATCGAGGCCTGGAACGAGTGGTTGATGCGGTCGAGCCGGTCCTCGATGATCTGCGGGAAGCGCAGGATGACCGGCAGCGTGCGCCCCTCGGCCTTGAGCCCCTCGACGATGGCGGGAAGCGAGACCGCGGAGGCCTGGGCGCCGCGCTGCAGCACCTGCATGTCACCATCGCTGCCGACCTCGAAGTAGCCGCTCGCCCAGGATGAGACGGCGTACAACTCCTCCGCGTCGGCGGTCTTGAACGGGGCTTCGGGGACGACGTGGGCCAAAGCTGGGCCTCCTCGGGGACGGGCGCCGGCCCGCTCGGCCGACGGCCCATCAGCGTAACAGAGAGGCCGGGTCGTCAGGGGGCGCGGTCGGACGCGCCGGGGTCGGGCGGCGCGCCCACCCACCAGCGGGCCTCGCGCCGCAGGGTTCGCGCCATGCGGCTGCCGCCGGCCATGAGGGCGTGCCACTCCGCGACGTCGTAGACCAGCAGGTCGGCCGGCACCGGCAGCCCAGCGGTGGACCAAGCCGGCGCCGCGGGGCGTGGCTTGGGGCCGTCGACGATCGCGATCAGGTCGAGGTCGCTGCCGAAACCATCGTCGCCGCGGGCGAAGGAGCCGAAGCAGCCGATCGCGACCACGCCGGCATCGGACGCGGCGACGGATGCGGCCCAAGCCCTGCCCGCGGCCTCGACGACGTCAGTCGTCGGCCAGCGCCGCACGGACGAACTCGAGGATCGCGCCCGCATGCCGGATCGCCTCCTCTCCCTGGAAGCGGCCGTAGTGGCTGAAGGGCGGCCCCTCGGGGTGGCTGTCCGGGTAGCGCGTCGGGATGTAGAAGGCGTCGAGCACCTTGGCGGCGTCGATCAGCTCCGGGCTCGCCGCCGCCACCGGGGGCAGCTGCGCCAGGAGCCGGGCGACCACGTGGCCCCACGCCTCCTGCCGGTGGTGGAGGTGGAGCGCCTTCACCGCCTTCTCGGCCGCTTGGTGCGCGGCGAAGCACGCCCAGTCGAAGCGCGCCTCGCTGGCCGCCGAGCGGGCGTGCCCGAGGTCGTGCTCCGCCTGCGCGAACCAGTCGCCGCTGCGCTGCGCCACCCGCTGCCTCCTCGGTTCAGGTTACCCGATGCCGATCGCGCTGCCATGCGGCGCTAGGCCGTGGCCGCCTCGCGCCCGGCCATCGCCTCGTGCAGCCCCAGCGCGTCGAGCGCGTGGATCCGCTCGCGCAGCGCCGCCCAGGCGGCCGCCCGCTCGGGCCGCGGCACCACCGTGGCCCCGATCGCCACCGGCGCACGCGCCACGGCCGCGTCCAGGTCGGCGAAGGCGCCGCACGCCACGCCCCCGAGCAGCGCGGCGCCGACCGCCGAGGCGCCGGAGGCGTCGAGCAGCTCGAGGGTCGCGCCGGAGGCGTCCGCG
>JAHYJQ010000058.1 GCA_019429025.1 Trueperaceae bacterium
TGATGCCGGGGGATAATGTGGAGTTGTCGGTGTCGTTGATCAAGCCGATTGCGATGGAGGAGGGGCTTAGGTTCGCGATTCGTGAGGGTGGTCGTACGGTGGGGGCGGGCGTCGTCACCGCGGTCACGGAATAGCCGTCACGCCCTGGGTGGCTCCCTAGCCCCCTGGTGGCCCGTGAGGACCCGGCGCGCGAGCGAGCGCGGCGCCAGGTCCTCACGGGCCTGGTCGCGCAACTGCGCACACCGCACCCGCGGTTCTGATATCCTTCACAGTTCGGGAGGCCACGATGGCCAGTGACGTCCGCATCAAGCTGTTGCTCGAGTGCACCGAGTGCAAGCGCCGCAACTACACCACCCACAAGAACCGCCGCAACACCACCGCGAAGCTCGAGCTGCGCAAGTACTGCCCGTGGGACCGCAAGCACACGAGCCATCGTGAGGTCAAGGTCTAACCGGTGTTCAAGCGCATCGTCCAGTATCTCCGCAACTCGCGCGCCGAACTCGCTCGCGTCACCTGGCCCACCCGCGACGAGGTGGTGCAGTCGACGCAGGCGACGCTCGTGTTCGTCATCATCACCGCGCTCTTCTTGCTCTTCGCCGACACCACGCTCGGCAACCTCATCGGGCTGCTGACCTGATGGCCCGCGCAGGATCCTGAGCATGAGCATCGAGTGGTATGCGATCCACACCTACGTCGGCCACGAGGAGAAGGTCAAGGAGAACATCCTCAACCGCGCCCGCTCCCTCGGGGCGACCGACTGCATCTACCAGGTCGTGGTCCCCACCGAGGAGACCGTCGAGCACGCCGGTGGTGGCAAGAAGGAAGTGGTGCGGCGGAAGCTCTTCCCCGGTTACATCTTCGTCCAGATGGACCTGGGCGACGAGGAAGAACCGAACGAGGCGTGGGAGGTCGTGCGCTACACGCCCGGCGTCACCGGCTTCGTTGGCACCTCGACGCGCGCCGTGCCGCTGTCGCGGGACGAGGAGGCGCGCATGCTCGGCACGCTCGGCATCACCGGCTCGCGGGAGGTCCCCAAGATCAAGGTGACCTTCGGCGTGGGCGACACCGTGCAGGTCACCGCCGGTCCCTTCGCCGACTTCACCGGGGTCGTGTCCGAGGTCAACCCCGATCGCGGCAAGCTCAAGGTCCTCGTGTCGATCTTCGGCCGCGAGACGCCGGTCGAGCTCGACTTCGCCCAAGTCGTTCGGGCGTGAGGCGTCGCAGGCGTCCCATGCGACCGGTCGACTGACGTCCGTCCGGCGGCCCTCCGGGTCGCCGCCACCGCGGCCCCGGGCCGCGCATCGCCCGCCCGCGCGGCCCAACCCGCGCCGTCCGGGAAGCGTTCGGACCCCGGCGCGAACGCCACGCACCGGGGGAGCTGAGGAGGCATCATGGCGAAGAAGATCGCAGGGATCGTGAAGCTGCAGCTGTCGGCCGGCGCAGCCACGCCCGCCCCGCCCGTGGGGCCGGCGCTCGGCCAGTACGGCGCCAACATCATGGGCTTCGTCAAGGAGTACAACGCGGCGACCGCCTCGCAGGCGGGCGCGATCGTGCCGGTGGAGATCACGATCTACGCCGACCGCTCCTTCACGTTCGTCACCAAGACCTCGCCGGCTTCGTACCTCATCAAGAAGGCCGCCGGCATCGACAAGGGCTCGGGGGTGCCGAACAAGGCCAAGGTCGGCTCGCTGACCTGGGATCAGTGCATCGAGATCGGCAAGGTGAAGATGGTCGACCTCAACGCCAACGACGAGGTCGCCGCCGCGCACATCATCGCCGGCACCGCCCGCTCGATGGGCGTCCAGGTCGAGGGGGGGCCCGCCGATGCCTAACCACGGGAAGCGCTACCGCAACGTCCAGGTCAAGGTCGACCGCGCCCGCTCCTACCCGGTCGACGAGGCCGCGGCCCTGGTCAAGGAGCTGGCGACCGCCAAGTTCGACGAGACGATCGAGGTGCACCTGCGCCTCGGCATCGATCCCCGCAAGTCCGACCAGAACGTCCGTGGCACCGTCTCCCTGCCGCACGGCACGGGCCGCACCGTGCGCGTCCTAGCGTTCGCCCAGGGGGACAAGGCGCAGGAGGCCGAGGCGGCCGGGGCGGACATCGTCGGCGCCCAGGACCTCATCGAGCGCATCCAGGGTGGCTGGCTCGAGTTCGACGCCGTCGTGGCGACGCCCGACATGATGGGCGCCGTCGGCTCGAAGCTCGGTCGCGTCCTCGGTCCCCGCGGCCTGCTGCCGAACCCCAAGTCGGGTACGGTCGGCTTCAACATCTCCGAGATCGTCCGCGCGCTGAAGGCCGGCCAGATCGAGTTCCGGTCCGACAAGACCGGCGTGGTCCACGCGCCGATCGGCAAGGCCAGCTTCGACGCCGAGAAGCTGGCGGAGAACCTGTCCGCGGTGCGCCACGCGGTCGAGGCGGCCAAGCCCGAAGCCGCCCGCGGCACCTACCTGCGCACGATGTACGTCACCTCCACCATGGGTCCGAGCGTGCGGGTGGTCATCTGATTCGGCATCCCGGTGCGTAGCGGAGGCTACCCACCTCTGGCGTTGGAGACCGCAGGGGCCTGCCAGGCTTAAAGATCCTGCCGAGGCGCAAGGCGTCGAAAGCGACCGCAGGTCGCGCACGACGCACCGCTACGCTTCGCGGCCTGGTTCGGGCACCGCCCGAACCCAAACCCACCCACTCGAGAGAGGCACACATGGCCAACCCAAGGAACCAGACGTCGGTGGCACAACTCCGCGAGCTCCTCGCGGAAGCCTCGACGTTCTTCCTGGTGGACTACCAGGGTCTCTCCGCGGGGGACATGCACAGGCTGCGCGCGAAGGTGCGCGCGGCCGGTGGTCGCCTGCTGGTGACCAAGAACACCCTCATCCACGTCGTGCTCAAGGAGCACGGCATCGAGGGCTTCGAGGCCACCCTGCAGGGTCCGACCGCGCTCGTGCTGGTCGGCGACGACCCGGTGGCGCCCGCCAAGGCGCTCACCGACTTCGCCAAGGACCACCCCAAGGACCTGCCGTCCTCCAAGGGCGGCAGGCTCCAGGGCAGCATCGTCGGGCCGGAGGCGTTGGCGAAGATCGCCACGCTGCCCACCCGCGAGCAGCTCTACGCGCAGCTCGTCGGCGTGCTCCAGGCGCCGATGTCGCAGCTCGTGGGCGTGCTGCAAGCCCCCCCGCAGAACCTGGTCTCGGTGATCGACAACTACGTCAACAAGCGCAAGGAGGAAAGCTGATGGCTTTCGACAAGACCGCGATGGTGGAACAACTCTCGGGCCTGACCGTGCTCGAGCTCGTCGAACTCGTGGACGCCCTCAAGGAGACCTGGGGCGTCGAGGCCGCCGCAGCGATGCCGGCGGGCATGATGATGGCCGCCGCCGGCGCCGGTGCGCCCGCCGCCGCCGAGGAGGAGCAGACCGAGTTCACCGTGTCGATCAAGTCGGCCGGCGACAAGAAGCTCCAGGTGATCAAGGAAGTGCGCGCCATCACCAGCCTGGGCCTCAAGGAGGCGAAGGACCTGGTGGAGGGCGGCGGCGTCGTCAAGGAGTCGGTCTCGAAGGACGAGGCCGAGGAAGTCAAGGCGAAGCTCGAGGCCGCGGGCGCCGTCATCGAGGTCAAGTAAGCCATCGGACGCACCGGATGCACGGGTGGAAGGAACCCGGGTCGGCCAGAGCGTCGACCGAGTCTGTTTGGCGCGACCCTGAGGTCGCGCCGAACAGGCGCCTTCACGACGGAAGGTATCTTGTCACCGATCACGACCGCGCCCGCACGCACGTCCGCTCCCGTTCCCTCACGTAAGGGGTGAAGATGCGCGAGATCCGAAGCTTCGGCACGATCACCGAGGTCATCGAGCTGCCGAACCTCACGAACATCCAGATCACGTCGTACGACGCCTTCTTGCAGCGGGAGGTCGCGCCGACGCTGCGCGAGAACACCGGCCTCCAGGCCGCCTTCCGCGAGGTCTTCCCGATCGACGAGACCGAGCGCGGACGCCAGACGGGCCTGGTGCTCGACTTCTTGGAGTACACCCTCGAGCCGCCCGAGTTCAACGCCGACGAGTGCCGCGAGAAGGACCTCACTTTCCACGCGGGGCTCTTCGCCAAGTTGCAGCTGGTCCACAAGGACACCGGGCTCATCAAGGAGGACCAGGTCTTCCTCGGCGACCTGCCGCTCATGACCGAAGACGGCTCGTTCGTCATCAACGGTGCCGACCGGGTCATCGTCTCGCAGATTCACCGCTCGCCCGGCGTCTACTTCACGGCGGCGCCGCTGCCGACCGGCGGCCGCCGCCACACCGCCAGCATCATCCCGATGCCGAAGCGCGGTCCGTGGATCGAGCTGGAGTTCGACAACGCGGACGCGCTGTGGATGAAGGTCAACAAGCGCAAGTTCCCGTTCACGCTGATGCTGCGCGTGCTCGGCTACGGCGACGAGCGCATCCGTGAGATCTTCGCCGGCTACGACGGCTTCCTCGACCCGACCTTCGACGCCGAGGAGGCCACGGGCATCACGCCCGACGAGGCGCTGCTGCGGCTCTTCACCGTGCTGCGGCCCGGCGACCCGCCCAAGGTCGACAAGGCCACCACCTACCTGCACAGCCTGCTCGCCGACCCGCGGCGCTACGACCTGGGCGACGCCGGCCGCTACAAGATGAACGCCAAGCTCGGCCTCGACGTCGGGGAGAAGACGCTGCTCGGCTTCGTGGACGGCCGCTTCGTCGACTACGGCCTGCTGCCGACGCTGAAGTACCTCGTCGCTCTCCAGGCCGGCGACGAGGGCTTCTCCGACGACGACATCGACCACCTCGGCAACCGCCGCATCCGGACGGTCGGCGAACTCGTCGCGGACCAGATCCGGGTGGGTCTCGGCCGCATGGCGAGGGGCGTCCGCGAGCGCATGCTGCTCGGCAACCCCGACGCCGCGACCCCCCAGAAGCTGGTCAACAACCGACCGATCGTGGCAGCGCTGCGCGAGTTCTTCGGTCGCAGCCAGCTGTCGCAGTTCAAGGACCAGGTCAACCCGCTCTCCGAGCTGCGCCACAAGCGCCGCATCTCGGCGCTGGGGCCGGGTGGCCTGACGCGCGAACGCGCCGGCTTCGACGTGCGCGACGTGCACCGCACCCACTACGGGCGCATCTGCCCGATCGAGACGCCCGAGGGCGCCAACATCGGCCTCATCACTTCGCTGGCCAGCTTCTCGCGGGTCAACGACCTCGGCTTCATCGAGGCGCCCTACCGGCGGGTCTCGGGCGGTCGCGTCACCGACGAGGTGGTCTACATGACCGCCCACGAGGAGGACCGCTACGTCATCGCGCAGGCGAACACGCCGCTCGCCGAAGACGGCGCCTTCGCCACCGACTCGATCGTCGCCCGCAGGCTGGGCGACCCCGTGTTCGTCAGCGAGGCCGAGGTCGACTTCATGGACGTGTCGCCGAAGCAGATCATCTCGGTGCCGACCTCGTTGATCCCGTTCCTCGAGCACGACGACGCCAACCGTGCGCTGATGGGCTCGAACATGCAGTCGCAGGCCGTGCCGCTCCTGCGGGCCGACGCCCCCTACGTCGGCACCGGGGTCGAGGAGCGCGTGTCGCGCGACTCCGGCACGGTCGTCCTCTCCACCGTGGCGGGCGAGGTGTCGTTCGTCGACGCCAACCGCGTCGTCATCACCGACGCCAAGGGCATCGACCACGAGTTCGTCATGACCCGCTTCCAGCGCTCGAACCAGAACACCAACCTCGACCAGCGACCGATCGTGCGCCTCGGTCAGCGCGTAGGCGTCGGCGACGTGCTGGCCGACGGTCCGGCGTCGCAGAACGGGCGCTTGGCGCTCGGCCAGAACATCCTCATCGCCGTCATGCCGTTCGACGGCTACAACTTCGAGGACGCCATCGTGCTCTCCGAACGGCTCGTGCGCAACGACGCCTACACCTCGGTGCACGTCGAGAAGTTCGAGAAGGAGGCGCGCGACACCAAGCTCGGCCCCGAGAAGATCACGCGCGACATCCCCGGCCTCTCCGAGGCGGCGCTGCGCGATCTCGACGAGGACGGCGTGGTGCGCATCGGCGCCGAGGTGAAGCAGGGCGACATCCTCGTCGGCCACACCAGCTTCAAGGGCGAGAAGGACCCGACCCCCGAAGAGCGCCTGCTGCGCTCGATCTTCGGCGAGAAGGCGCGCGAGGTCAAGGACACCTCGCTGCGCGTGCCGCCGGGCGACGGCGGCGTGGTGCTGCGCACCGTGCGCTTCCGCCGCGGCGACCCCGGCGTCGAGCTCAAGCCCGGCGTGCAGGAGATGGTGCGCGTCTACGTCGCGCAGAAGCGCCGCCTGGTCGAGGGCGACAAGCTCGCCAACCGCCACGGCAACAAGGGCGTCGTCGCCAAGGTCCTGCCGCCCGAGGACATGCCCTACCTGGAGGACGGCACGCCGGTCGACCTGGTGTTCAACCCCCTCGGGGTCCCCTCGCGCATGAACCTGGGCCAGATCCTCGAGACCCACCTCGGCCTGGCCGCCTACCGCCATGGCGTCTCCTTCGTCACGCCGGTGTTCGACGGCGCGCGCGAGGAGGAGATCAAGCAGTTGCTCGAGGAGGCGGCCGTCGTGGAGAACGCGCGGCGTGCCGAGGCGGGCTTTGCGCCCGACCAGCGCGAGCTCGACGTCGTCCGGCGCGCGGCCAAGCTGGGGATCATCCCCGACGAGCTGTCGACCGAGGAGGCGCTCGTGGCGTTGGCCAAGGCCGGCAAGGCGGTGCTGTTCGACGGGCGCACGGGCGAGGCGATCGACGCCCCGATCGTGGTCGGCGTCATGTACGTCATGAAGCTCTACCACATGGTCGAAGACAAGATGCACGCCCGCTCCACCGGCCCCTACTCCCTGATCACGCAGCAGCCGCTGGGCGGCAAGGCGCAGTTCGGCGGCCAGCGCCTCGGCGAGATGGAGTGCTGGGCGCTGCAGGCCCACGGCGCGGCATACACGCTGCAGGAGATGCTGACGATCAAGTCCGACGACATCGACGGCCGCAATGCTGCCTACGAGGCGATCGTGAAGGGTGACGACGTGCTGGAACCCACCATCCCGGAATCGTTCAAGGTCCTTGTGAAGGAGCTGCACTCGCTGGCGCTCGACGTGCGGGTGCTCGACGCCAACGACAAGTCCGTCGGCATCTTCGACGAGTCGGGGCGGCACTGGTGAGCGCCCTCCGAGCCGAAGGAACGCTGCGCCTCGACGGGCCGCTGCGCGATGGGCCGCTGCGCGACGCGCGCGAGTTCACCCGCGTGCAGATCGCCATCGCCTCGCCCAAGAGCATCCGCGACTGGAGCTACGGCGAGGTCACCAAGCCCGAGACGATCAACTACCGTACGCTGAAGCCCGAGCGCGACGGCCTGTTCGACGAGAAGATCTTCGGACCCGAGAAGGACTGGGAGTGCGCCTGCGGCAAGTACCGCGGCCAGCGCTTCTCGGGCAAGGTCTGCGAGCGCTGCGGCGTCGAGGTCACCAAGTCGACCGTGCGCCGCTACCGCATGGGTCACATCGAGCTCGCGACCCCGTGCGCCCACATCTGGTACGTCAAGGACGTCCCCAGCAAGATCGGTGCGCTGCTCAACCTGTCGACGAGCCACCTCGAGCAGGTCCTGTACTTCGGGCGTTACATCGTCACCGATCCGCAGGAGGCCAAGCTCGGCGGCAAGCCGCTGCGGCGGGCCGACTTGCTCACCGACGACGAGTACCGCCAGCTCCGTTTCGGCCAGCAGGAGACCTACTCCGTGACCCTCGGCGAGCAGGCGCTCGTCGGCGACGGCGAGGCCGTCGAGCAGGGCCAGCCGCTGGCGAAGGGCGTCAAGAGCAAGCTCGCCGGCATCGCCCAGTACCGCTTCCCGCGCCGCGTCACCCTCGACTACCGCGAGCTGCGCGACGCGCGCCTCATCGTCCCGAAGACGAGCTGGGTCGAGGAAGAGAAGTACGCCGGCGGCCAGCCGATCGCCGAGCTCGACGCCGACCTCGAACTGCGCGCCGAGGAGGAGGGCGTCGTCGAACTGCTGCCGATCGGCAACGACGGTGGCATCCTGCTCCTGCGCGACGTCGACGACGAGGAGATCCGCTTCGCCTACCTCGTCGCGAGCGGCATGGAGGTCGTCGCCGGCAGCGGCGAGTTCGTCGAGCAGGGCGACGTGTTGGCGAAGGCGGCCAGCGGCGCCCAGCTGACGCTGCCGCGCGAGGCCAGCGCCTCGCTGCGCGCCAGCAAGACGAAGGACAAGCAGGTCACCATGACCCTCGAGGTGCGCTGGGCGCGCCGCGAGGTCCACGAGATCAACCCGACCATGCACGTGCTGGTCGGGGACGGCGCGACCGTGGTGGCCGGCGAGAAGGTCGTGGGCGCGATCGACGCCGCGCAGGAGATCGTCGCGGCCGCCGACGGCACGGTGCATCTCGCCGAGCCCGCCAGCATCATCGTCTCGCGCGCCCGCGTCTACCCCTACCAGGACGAGCCGATCGTCGTGAACGGCGACCGGGTCAAACCCGGCGACGAGCTCGCCGACGGGGGCAACGTCCGCAGCGACATCTCCGGTCGCATCGAGATCGACCTCGTGCGCCGCCAGGTGCGCGTCATCGAGTCCTACGACTTCGAGGCGCGCATGGGCGCCGACGCCGTGCGTGAGCTGCTCGAGTCGATCGACCTCGAGAAGCTCGAGGCCGAGCTCGTCGAGGAGATGAACTCGCCGAGCCGACACAAGCGGGCCAAGGCGCGCAAGCGCCTCGAGATCACCCGCAGCTTCCTCAAGAGCGGCAACGACCCGGCGTGGATGATCCTGGAGGCCGTGCCCATCATGCCGCCCGACCTGCGCCCGATGGTCCAGGTCGAGGGCGGGCGCTTCGCGACCTCGGACCTCAACGACCTCTACCGGCGGCTCATCAACCGCAACAACCGCCTGAAGAAGCTCATGCAGCAGGGCGCGCCCGAGATGATCGTGCGCAACGAGAAGCGCATGCTGCAGGAGGCCGTCGACGCGCTCATCGACAACGGCCGCCGCGGCAGCGCGGTCGTGCACCCCGGCTCCGACCGCCCCCTCCGCTCGCTGACCGACCTGCTCGGCGGCAAGCAGGGCCGCTTCCGCCAGAACCTGCTCGGCAAGCGCGTCGACTACTCCGGCCGCTCGGTCATCGTCGTCGGCCCGCAGCTGCAGCTGCACCAGTGCGGCGTGCCGAAGCGCATGGCGCTCGAGCTGTTCAAGCCGTTCCTGTTCAAGAAGCTCGAGGAGCGCGGCATCGTCAGCAACATCAAGAGCGCCCGCAAGCTGCTCGAGCGCTACCGCGACACCCGCGACGAGATCTGGGACGCGCTCGAGGAGGTCATCGCCGACCGCGTCGTCCTGCTCAACCGCGCGCCGACGCTGCACCGGCTCGGCATCCAGGCCTTCGAGCCGGTCCTCGTCGAGGGCCAGGCGATCCAGCTGCACCCGCTGGTGTGCGAGGCCTTCAACGCCGACTTCGACGGCGACCAGATGGCGATCCACGTGCCGCTGTCGGTCTACGCCCAAGCCGAAGCCAGACTGCAGATGCTCTCCTCGCACAACCTGCTCTCGCCGGCCCACGGCAGCCCGAACGTCGGCGCCGCGCGCGACATCATCCTCGGCCTGTTCGTGCTCACCCAGGTGCACACGGGGCGCAAGGGCATCGGCGCCGAGTTCGCCGACGAGGTCGCGGCGCTCGAGGCGTTCCGTGCCGGCGACGTCAGCCTCAACGCCGCCATCAAGGTGAAAGGGCGACCGACCTCCATCGGCCGGCTGAAGTACCGCTTTGCCAACGCCGACGAGGCGCTGCTGGCGGCCGAGCTCGGCGAGATCGACATGCAGGACGTCGTCACCGTCCAGCTCGACGGCCGCCTGGTCGAGACCAGCCCGGGCCGCGTCTTCTTCGCGCGCCTGGTGCGCGAGACCCTGGCCGAGGACGGCGGCGAGGTGCCGGCGTCCATGATCCGCTACGACACGGCCTACGAGAAGGGCGCGCTCCGTGACCTCGTCATCGACAGCTTCAAGCTGCTCGGCGTCGAGCGCACGGCGAAGCTGCTCGACGGCCTCAAGCAGGCGGGCTTCCAGCTGTCGACGACCTCGGGCATCACGATCGGCATCGACGACGTCGCGATCCCGCCCGCCAAGAAGGGCCTGCTGGCCGAAGCCCAGGCGAAGCTGGAGAAGATCCAGCAGTTCGCCGAGATGGGCTTCGTCACCGAGCAGGAGCGCTACCAGCAGGTCGTCCGCCTGTGGAACGACACGACGGAGCAGGTCAAGCAGGCGGTGTTCGAGAACTTCGAGAAGAACATGCCCTTCAACCCGCTGTACGTCATGGCGCAGTCGGGCGCGCGCGGCAACCCGCAGCAGATCCGCCAGCTCGCGGGCATGCGCGGTCTCATGGCGAAGCCGTCGGGCGACACGATCGAGCTGCCGATCCGCGCGAACTTCCGCGAGGGCCTCGACGTGCTCGAGTACTTCATCTCGACCCACGGCGCCCGCAAGGGCGGGGCCGACACCGCGCTGCGCACCGCGGACTCGGGCTACCTGACCCGCAAGCTGGTCGACGTGGCGCACGAGCTCGTCGTCCGCGAGGACGACTGCGGCACCGCCGACTTCCTCGAGGCGCAGCTCTACAGCCCGGAGGGGCGACCGCGCCCGCGCTCGCAGCTCGAGATGAGCCTCTACGGCCGCGCGCTCGCGCTCGACCTGGAGCTCGGCGACCTCAGCTACTCGGCCGGCGCCACCCTCATGCGCGAGGACGTCGCGGCGATCGTCGCACGCTTCGCCGAGCACCCCGACGTGCGCGTCATCGCCGTACGCAGCCCGCTCACCTGCCAGACCCACGCCGGCGTCTGTCGCGTCTGCTACGGGCTCGACATGTCGACGATGCGGCCGGTGTCGCTCGGCGAGGCCGTCGGCGTCATCGCCGCCGAGTCGATCGGCGAGCCCGGCACGCAGCTGACGATGCGCACCTTCCACACGGGCGGGATCGCCACCGGCGGCGACATCACGCAGGGCCTGCCGCGCGTCATCGAGCTCGTCGAGGCGCGCAAGCCCAAGGTCAAGGCGGTGGTCGCCGACCTCGACGGCACCGTCTCCATCATCGAGGAGGACGACCGCTACCGCCTCAGCGTGACCTCGGACGACGAGGAGTTCAGCAAGTCGTACAAGATCGACAAGACGACGCGCATCCTGGTGCGCGACGGCGACCGCGTCGAGGCCGGTCATCAGCTGACCCGCGGGGCGATCAACCCGCACGACCTGCTCGAGACCCGCGGCGCCTCGGCCGTCCAGGCGTACCTGGTCGACGAGATCCAGCGCGTCTACCGCGGCCAGGGCGTCAGCGTGCACGACAAGCACATCGAGACGATCGTCAAGCAGATGCTGAAGTACGTCGAGGTCCTCGACCCCGGCGACAGCGAGCTGCTCGAGGGGCAGACGGTCGAGCGCTTCGACGTCGAAGAGAGCAACGACCGCCTGTTGGAGGCGGGCAAGACCCCGGCCAGCTGGAAGCCGGTGTTGCTCGGCATCACCAAGGCCAGCCTGACCACGAAGTCGTGGCTCTCGGCCGCCAGCTTCCAGCACACCACCCACGTCCTGACCGAGGCGGCGGTCGCCGGCAAGGTCGACGACCTGGTGGGCCTCAAGGAGAACGTCATCCTCGGGCGTCTCATCCCCGCTGGCACCGGGCTCGACGTCATCCGCACGACCCGGGTCGCCGACGAGCGGACGCTCGCCAAGCAGCGCTCCGCCGCCGTCGAGGCCGCCGGCGCCGCGCCCGCGGCGCGCACCGCTCCGGCCGCGCCGGCGAAGCAGCCCGAGGCCTGACCCGCGCGGGGCCCACGAGCCTTCCGCCGCACGGGCAAACGCCACGTCCCCCTCGAACCCGAAGGTCTGGGTTCGAGGGGGTTTCGGCTTGGTAGGCTCGCGCCGTGAAGCCGCCCGTGGGACGTTCAGCTTCCGCCGGGACCGCGGTCGCCGCGGGGGCCGGCGCAGCCAGCGGTGCCGCGGTCGTCATCGGTGTCGACCCGGGTCGGAACGTCGGTCTGGCGTGGGTGGACGCCCACGGCGCCCTCTTGCGCGCCGAGGTCGTCGACGAGGTCGAGCTGGGCGCGCTGGAGGTGCCGGAGGGGGTGGCGGTCGCCCTCGGGTCCGGCACTGGCTCACGCGCCGCCCGTACGCGCCTCGAGGCGTCGGGGTTGGTCGTCTCGCTGGTCGACGAGCGTGCCACCAGCGAGGAGGGCCGGCGCCTGTACTGGAGGTGCCACCCGGCACGTGGCTGGTGGCGCTGGGTGCCGCTGGGCCTGCGGCCACCACCGGCATCGATCGACGCGTACGCCGCTTACGCCATCGCTTTGCGCTGGCTCGCGTCTGCGCGCGCGCCGGCGTCGGTTGCCGCGCACGCGCAGGGCCGCTGAGCGGTCATCCGCCCAACGGCCCGGTTGCTGCGCGGGTCGGTCGTCGCGTCCCTAGCTAATTCAGCTCGTCTTCCTCGCCGGCGTCCATCATCTGGCGCGCCTCCTGGGCCGTGATGTCCAGGACGGCGCTGATCTCGCCGGCCAACAGCCGCAGGGCGCGACGGTAGGCCTGGCGATCGAGGTCGGGCAGGCCGCGCTCGAGGTCCCAACGGCGGAGCTCGGAGGCCAGCGTCGCGATCTGGTAGGGATCACCACTGGTGAGGATGTCCGTGACCTTGCGATGCCGGGCGGCCCACTGCTTGGGCAGCGTGATGCGGCCGTGCGCCAGCCGCTCCAGGACCGATTGCACCTCCTCGCGGGTCAGCGCCGGCCGCAGTCCGGCTTCCAGCGGTGCATGCACCGGCACGTACGCCCGCGAGGTGCCGTTGGGGAACTGCACCTCGTAGTACTTGAGGTCGGCGCCGGCGACCGTCTTGGTCGTGGTTCCAGAGACGATGCCGACGCCGTAAGGGGGCAGGACGACTTGGTCGCCGCTCTTGAAGCTCTTGGGGCTGTCTTTCAAGGCTGGGGCTCCCTTCCGCCGGCGGGCGCAAGGTCGTCGTCCGGTCGGCACGGGCCGACCAGGAGGGAGACGGCGTTCACGCTGGCGGGCGGTGGTGGGGTTGGGGGTGGTTCGTCGAGGTTCGGGCGAATCGCGACGATTCCATCACGCCCTGCATCTTAGCAGACCGGGGCCGGTTTCGGGCGTCCGGCCAGACGTCGACGGCAGTGATGGCGTCCGCGTCAGGGCACCACGCGGTCGCCGGGGCGGGTCCGCACGGTGATGAACACGCCGGTCAAGAGCGCCGCGGCGCCGACGAGGGTGAGCGGGCTGGGCACCTCGGCGAAGATCACCGCGGCCAACAGCGCCGCACCGACCGGTTCCATCAGGGTGGCCGTCGCGACCAGGGTCGGGTCGAGGTGCCGCATCGCGTAGTTGATGCCCGTGTGGCCGACGAGTTGGGGCACGAGCGCGAGCGCCAGGATCCAGCCGAACGTGGCCGCCGGGTAGTCGAGGTAGGGCATGGAGAACGCCGCCGGCAGCGGCAGCAGGACCAGCGCAGCGACGGCGTAGGCCACGCCGGCGTAGGCGTCGATGGCGAGGCCGCGGCGTTGCGCGGCCCGTCCCAGCAGCAGGTAGCCGGCGAGCGCGATCGCCCCGAGCAGCGCCAACGCGTCGCCGAGCAGGGGGGAGGGGGCGGTGCTCGCGCCGGTCGCGCCGACCAGGTCGCCGAAGGCGATGACGGCGCCCCCGGCGACCGCCAGCAGGATGCCCAAGAGCATCGACAGCGTCGGCGCACGCCGCAGGAAGGCCCACGCGAACAGCGCCACCCACAGCGGCGTCGTCGACACGAGGGAGACCGACGCGGCCACGGTCGTGTAGCTCAGCGAACTGATCCAGGCGGCGAAGTGCACGCCGAGCAGCGCGCCGGCGGCGATCGTCGGCAGGCGCGTGGCCTGCGTCAGGGGCGTGCGGCGCAGCGCCCGCACGGTGAGTGGGGCCAGCACCGACGCGGCGATGAGCATGCGCCACGCCGCCACGACGACGCCGGGTGCCTCCGCCAGGCGAACGAACACGGCGGCCACGCTGATGGCGACGAGCGCCACCGCGAGGACCAGCGCGACACGCGGGTGGGCCGGTCCGCTCATCGGGCGTCAGCCCGAGCGGCGGGGTCGCGCGGACCATGCCCACTGCGCCCAGCCGAGGATGAGGAGCCCGCC
>JAHYJQ010000059.1 GCA_019429025.1 Trueperaceae bacterium
GTGCTCACGCGGGTGAAGCCCTCGAGTTCCTCCAGGGCGGTGAGCAGGCCGGCCGCGTCGCCGGCGAGGCTCCCCGCCCGCGCGCTCAGGGCCGCGACACGGTCGTCGGTCTCGCGCAGCGCGGCCTCGGCGACGTCGGGGGTGGCGAAGAGGTGCTCGAGCGCCCACGTCTCCTCGGGGGCGAGCTGGGAGCGGTTGGGCAGGGTGAGGCTCATGCCGCAGACTACGACGGGCGTTCGGCTAGTCTGGGGGCATCGACCGCGCACGCCGCGCCCCCCGGGCGCCCGCGGCCCCACGTCCCATGGAGGCGCCATGCCACGCTGGAAGGTCCTGGTCCCGCTGCTCCTGGCCTGCGTCATCGCCGGCCACGCCTGGGCGCAGGCGGTCCTGCCGCGCGAGGTGCGCGAGCGCATCCTGCAGGCCGTCGTCGAGGTCCGCCCGTACGACATGGCGGGCAACCGCTTCGCCGGCACCAGCGGCTCGGGCACCATCGTCAGCCCGGACGGCTTCGTCCTGACCAACTTCCACGTGGTCGGCGACGACGACACCGGCCGCGCCTACGAGTGGCACGGCATCTTCGTCACCGATCCGCGCTCGCCCGACCTGGAGCCCGAGTTCCGCTACTGGGCGCGCTTCGTGGCCGGCGACCCGCGGCACGACCTGGCGGTCGTGCACATCGTCGAGGACGCCGAGGAGCGGCCGCTGCCGGCGGGCTTCGCGTTCGTGTCGATGCCGGTGGGGGACTCGAACTCGCTCATCCCGGGCGACCCGATCACGGTGGTGGGTTACCCGGGCATCTCCGGCAGCACGATCACCTTCACGTCGGGGATCGTGTCCGGCTTCCTGGGCGAGGACCTCACGGCCGGCGGCAAGCAGTGGATCAAGACGGACGCCAAGCTGGCGCGCGGCAACTCCGGTGGCGCGGCCTTCGACGAGAACGGCCTGCTGGTCGGCATCCCCACCCTGCGCGTGCAGACGACCGACGAGAGCTACATCGAGCAGCAGGACTACCTGCGGCCGATCTCGCTCGCCTGGCCCCTGCTGACGGCCCACGTGGCCAACGTCAACCGCGCCGGCGGCCTCGGCAGCCAGGTCGCCAGCGCGGCGCCGACGCCGGCCAACCCGCTCGCGCCGGCATCCGTCGTGCCGACGCCGGCCACGCCCACACCGGCGCCGGTCATTCCCACGCCGACACCGATCGTGCCCGTCGGCTTCGGGCTGCTGCTCAGCGAGCGCGGCGCCCTGGGTCCCGACAACGAGACGCTGGACTCCGGGGAGTACCTCGCGTTCCACGAGGTCGAACTGACCGCGGGCGCGCCCGTCGCCATCGGGCTCAGCTCCGCCGCCTTCGACGTCTACCTGGCGGTGCTCGATCCGAGCGACCAGATCGTCCTCGAGGTCGACGACAGCCCGGGGCACGGCAGCGACGTAGCCGAGAGCTTCGTCCCGGCCGCGAGCGGCCGGTTCACCCTGGTCGTCACCAGCTATGCGCCGGGAGAGACGGGCGACTACCTCCTGGAGGTGGCAGCGGCCAGCGAGGCCGTAGGACCCACCGCGCCCTCGGCCCTGGCGGGCGACCTGCTGCTCTCCGAACGGGGCGTCCTCGGCGCGGCCGGCTTCACCCTCGACGGCGGCGAGTACGTCGACGTGTACACCGTGACGCTCGCCGCCGGCGTGCCGGTGTGGTTCGAGCTGAGCTCGGACGCGTTCGACGTCTACCTCGTGGTGTTGGGCCCCAACGACGACATCGTCCTCGAGGTCGACGACTCGGCGGGGTACGGCCTCGACGTCGCGACGTCGCTGGTGCCGCCGGCGAGCGGCGAGTACCTGGTGGCGGTGACCAGCGCCTTCGCCGGCGAGTCCGGCGCCTACACGCTGACGGCACGCGTCGGCGAAGTTGGGCCGAACGCCGGCATCGTCGGCGGCGGCACGCCGCCCGCCGTGGGGAGCGCCAGCGGCCTGGTGGGGTCGGTGGCCATCGGCGAGCAGGTCCGCGCCGAGCTCGCCGGGGCGGTCGGGGCGGCGGCGTTCCACACCTACTTCGTCGACGTGCCCGCCGGCGCCGCGACGCTGGTCGTGGAGATGGCCGCGGACGCCGACCTCGACCTCTTCCTCAAGTACGGCAGCGAGATCGTCTCCCTCGGCGACGACGGCGACTGGGACTACCGCGACGTGGACCCCGCGAACCGCGCGCTGCTCACCGTGCCGGCGCCCCGGGCCGGGCGCTGGTTCGTCGACGTCGTGTGGCTCGACGGCGGCCCCAGCACCGCCCGCTACGCGCTGCGGGTCCGCTGACCCGGGTCGCGCGTCCGTCCGCGGGCGACGCGCCGTCACTTGCGGCACGCTGCCCGGCGGTTCGCGCCGGCCTCCGTTCGGCAGGCAACGTTCACGCGCGCGGCCGTGTCGGTCAAACGGACGACCGACGCACGACCCCGGGTCACCGGATGGTGGGGTCGGAGGTCCAACCATGCCAAGAATCCCCCGCCGCACCCTGTTCGCCCTCGCCCTCGCCCTCGTCGTCACGCTCGTCGCCGCCCAGGCGATGATGGGCGACCACCGGCCCGAGTACGCCGACTGGACGCGCCTCAACCCGCAGAAGAACTTCATCACCAGCGCGCACCCGACCGCCAAGGACGTCTACGTCAACGAGGTCGGCGCCGAGGCCGCGCTCACGCGCAGCTTCCCCTTCCCCGAGGGCAGCGAGCTGGTCAAGGAGAGCATCGACACGGAGACGCTCTCGGTCACCGTCATCACCGCCATGCGCAAGGTCGCCGGCTTCGACCCCGAGAACGGGGACTGGCAGTACGGCATGTTCGAGCGCATGGACGACGGCAGCTTCGGCGGCATGTGGGCCGCGGTCGGCAGCGACATGCACGCGATGTGCGTGACCTGCCACACCGGCGCTGCCGACAACGACTACGCCTTCCTGACGTACACCGGCAACTGAGCGATCCCTCGACGGCCGCCGCGCGAAGCCCCCGGGCCGCGCGGCGGCCGTCGTCGTGCCGGGGCGCCGGCGTGACGGGCTAGCGCTCGGCCAGCCGCTCGCGATCGACCATCAGCGGCAGCGGGTCGAAGGCCCGGTGGCGGCAGGTCTCGGGGTCGAAGGCGTAGGCGCCGAAGTGGAGGTGCGGCGGGGTCCCCGCCGCGTTGCCGTCCGTGCCTACGTAGCCGAGGATGGTGTCGGGCGTGACCGCCACCCCCTCGCGCAGGCCCTCGGCGTAGTCGTCGAGATGGGTGTAGAAGTAGCGCACCCCGCCGGCGCCGAGCACCATGACGCCGCGCCCGCCGGTGAAGCGGTCGCTGACCTCGAACACGATCCCCTGGGTGGCCGAGCAGCGCGCGTGGCTCGAGGCGCTGGCGCGGGCCGCGTCAGGCCGGCAGCTCCTCCGCCACCGCCTCGATCCCCTCGAGGTGCAGCCGGTAGCGGCCGCGCGTCCCCTCGAGCACGCCGTCGGCCCGCAGGCTGGCGATGGCCGACGTCACCGACACGCGGGTGGCCGGAACCATGCCGGCGAGGTCGTCGTGGCGCAGCTCGGTGTCGAGCGCCCACCAGCCGTTGCCCTCGTCGCGCCCGTAGCGCTGCGCCTGGTCGAGCAGCAGCGTGGCCAGGCGGGTGCGGATGGGCGCCTCGATGCGCGCCAGCTGGTCGCGGCAGCCGAACAGCTTGCCGGCCAGGATCTGCGTGAACGCCAGGACGAAGCCCGGCGCGTGCAGCGACAGCCGCCGGTAGTCCTCCTGGCTCATCGGGCAGGTGGCGGTCTCGGTCAGGGCCACCGCGTCGACGCGGTAGGCGTCGCCGTCGTCGACGAAGGCCTCGCCGAAGAAGTCGCCCGGTCCGCACACCGCGAGGATCCGCTCGCGGCCGTCCGCGGTGGGCGCCACGAGCTTGACCCGCCCCTTGGCCACCACGTGCAGGTGGGTGGCGGGGTCGCCGGCATGGAAGACGTAGGCGCCACGCTCGTAGGGGCGCTCGGGACAGACCTGCATGAACGTGCGCATGTCGTCGGGCGGCACGCGGTCCACCAGGGCGGTGCCCGCGACGTGCCAACCGGGGAGCGGCTCAGCCATCGGGCGCCACTCGTCTCATGGTGTGCATACCGTACGGTAGACGCTCCGGAGCGCCCCACCGCGTCGCCGACGTCACACCCCGCGCAACAGGGCCGCGATCTGCGTCGGACTCGGCACGCGGCCGCTGACCAGGACGCGCTCATCGACGACCAGGGCCGGCGTGGCCGTGACGCCGTAGCCCATGATGGCGGCGACGTCCTCGACCTTCTCGACCTCGGCGGTCATGCCGGCGTGCTCCAGCGCGAGCTGGACGTTGGCGGCGAGGCGTTGGCAGTTGGCGCAGCCCGATCCCAAGACCTTGACGTTCACGACGACCTCCCTGGGGTGCTCACAGCACCGCGTTGAACAGGATCCCCACCCCGACGATGCCGGCGGCGACGATGGCGACGAAGACGGCGATGAGCTGCGGCTTGAGCACGCGGCGCAGCAGGACCATCTCCGGGAGCGACAGCGCGACGACCGACATCATGAAGGCGAGCAGCGTCCCCATGGCGAGCCCCTTCGCCTGCAGCGCGGCCACCAGCGGGATGACGCCGACCACGTTGGTGTACAGGGGCACGCCGAGCACCACGGCCAGCGGCACCGCGAAGGGGTTGTCCGGGCCGGCGACGCGGGCGAAGAGGTCCTCGGGCAGCCAGCCGTGGATCGCTGCGCCCAGGCCGATGCCGACGAGCAGGAAGGGCCAGATGCGGCGCACGATGCCGCCCACCTCGTCGCGGCCCATCCCGAAGCGGTCGGACCAACCGAGCCCCAGCGCCGGATCGACGCCCCCGCGCACCTGCGTCTCGAACACGAAGCCCTCCACGAAGCGCTCCAGCCTCAGGCGCCCCAGGACCGTGCCGGCGACGACGGCGACGATCAGGCCGGCGCCGACGTACAGCGCCGCGATCTGCCAGCCGAACAGACCGTAGAGCAGCGTGACCGCCACGACGTCGACCATCGGGCTGGCGATGAGGAAGGCCATGGTGGCGCTGAGCGGCACGCCGGCGGCGACGAAGCCGATGAAGGCGGGCACGGCGGAGCACGAACAGAAGGGGGTGGCGACGCCGAGGACGGCGCCCAGCACGGTGCCGAGCCCCGCTCGGCGGCCGCCGAGCAGCGCCCGCGTGCGCTCGACGCTCAGGAAGGAGCGCAGGACGGTCACCACGAAGACGATGCCGGTCAGCAGCAGCAGGATCTTGCTGACGTCGTAGAAGAAGAAGTGCACGGCGCCGCCGAGCCGGGTGGCCGGGTCGAGGCCGGCCACGCCGTAGACCAGCCAGTCCCAGAGGGGCAGGATCGTGCGGTAGAGGGCGACCCAGGCGGCGGACGCCGCGGCCACGAGCAGCCAGGCGCGGGCGTCGGCACGCTGCGCGCCGGCGACCGTCGCCTGCATCAGCCCGCCGCCGCCCGCGCCGCGGGCCGCCGGGCGGCAGCCCGCGGCGTGACGGTCGCGCAGCACGCGGCGGGCCCACCCTCGTGCAGGCCGGCCAACAGCCGCTCGATGGCGCCGAGGGCCTCCGGCAGCAGCCGGTAGTCGATCCAGCGACCCCGCCGCGACCCCTCGATCAGGCCCGCCTCGCGCAGCACGCGTAGGTGGTGCGAGAGGAGGTTGCCGGCGACGTCGACCTCCTCCTGCAGCGAGCAGACGCAGCGGGGACCGGCGCCGAGCAGCGCGACGATGCGGAGCCGCGTCGGGTCGGCGAGGGCCCGCAGTTGCGGCAGGGCGGCGTCGGGATCGAACGCTTCAACGCTCGTTGAACCAACCACGGTTGAAGTATGCGACATCGGCGGGGGCGCCGGCCGTTCCGAACGTCCCGCGCCCGCGGTAGGCTCCACCATGCCACCGTCCGCCACCGCCCGGGCGAGCGCCGACGACGGCGCCCTCCACGACGTCGCCATCGTCGGCGGCGGCATCGTCGGCCTGGCCACCGCCGACGCCCTGCTCGCGCGCCACCCCGACCTGCGCCTCCTGCTGCTCGAGAAGGAGGACGACGTCGCCCGCCACCAGACCGGACACAACAGCGGCGTCGTGCACGCCGGCATCTACTACACGCCCGGCTCGTTGCGAGCGCGGCTGTGCGTGGCGGGCGTGGGGCGCCTGCGCGACTTCTGCGCCGAGCACGGCGTCGCCTACGACGCCGTCGGCAAGGTGATCGTGGCGACCGACGAGGCCGAGCTGCCGCGCCTCGACCGGCTCCTGGAGCGCGGGGCCGCCAACGGGGTGCCGGGCCTGCGGCTCATCGACGGCGACGAGCTGCGGGCGATCGAGCCGCACGCCGCCGGCCTGCGCGCCATCCACTCGCCGCACACCGCCATCGTCGACTACCCGGGCGTGGCCCGCGCGCTGCTCGCGCGCCTGCGCGGCCGCGGGGCCCGGGTCGCGCTCGGCCAGCCGCTGGTCGGCGTCGCCGAGGAGCCCGGCGGCCTGCGGCTCGCCACCCCGCGCGCGGCCTTCCGCGCACGGCGCCTCATCGCCTGCGCCGGCCTGCATGCCGACCGCATCGCGCGCCTCGCGGGCGCCCGGCCGCAGGTGCGCGTCGTCCCCTTCCGCGGCGAGTACTACTTCCTGCGGCCGGAGCGGCGCGACCTCGTGCGCGGGCTGATCTACCCCGTCCCCGACCCGGCGCTCCCTTTCCTCGGGGTGCACTTCACCCGGACCGTCCACGGCGAGGTCGAGGCCGGGCCCAACGCGGTGCTCGCCCTCGCGCGCGAGGGCTACGGCTGGTCGCGCCTCGCTGCCCGCGACCTCGCCGAGGTCGCCGGCTACCCCGGCTTCTGGCGCCTCGCCCGGCGCTTCTGGCGCACCGGCGCGTTCGAGACCTACCGCTCGTTCTCGACCGCGGCGTTCGTGCGCTCGCTGCGGAAGCTGGTCCCGGCGATCACCCCCGCGGACGTGCGCCGCGGCGGCGCCGGCGTCCGGGCGCAGGCGATCGACCCGCGGGGCAGGCTGGTCGACGACTTCGCCGTCGTCGAGACCGAGCGCTCGCTGCACGTGCTCAACGCGCCCTCGCCCGCCGCGACGGCCGCGCTCGCCATCGGCGACCACCTGGCCGAGCGCGTGGCCGGCTGGTTCGCCTGAGCGCCGGCCAGCACGACGACGCGCCCACGGCGCGGTGGCCGTGGGCGCAGGTTGCGTGCCGAGCACGGGGCGGCGGGCCGCCTCAGCTCGCGGGCTTCTCCTCGGCGTCGTCGCGGGCCTCGTCGGCGGTGGCATCGCCGCTCGCTTCGCCGTCGCTCGAGGGCGGCGCGCTCATGTCGTCGGGTGCGGCGACGGGCTCCGCGGCGGCGGGGGCTGCCGCGTGGGCCGGCTCGGCCACGACGGGCGCCTCGCCGGTCGCACGGACCGGCGTCGTGGTGACGCTGCGGAGCGCGGAGGCGACGCCGCGGGCGCCGTCGGGGCGGAGCAGCATCCAGGCGCCGGCCGCGATGAGCAGGACGGGCACGATCCAGCCACCGCTGGTGGTGAGCGCGACGACGGCCAGCACCGCCAGGGCGGCGGCCGGGAAGATCGCCCAGCCCTGCGCGTGCCGCGGCAGGCGGGTGAGCACGAAGAAGGTGGCGGCGAGGCCGAACAGGAAGACCGCGCCACCGGCGCCGGCGTTGCGCGTCGTGCCGTCGACGAGCGCGGTGACGGCCAGCGAGAAGAGCGTGCCGGCGGGGATCACGGCCCACCACTGGTTGGCGTCCTCGCGGTAGACGAGCGCGAAGGCGAGGCCGATCGAGCCGAGGAAGGCGAAGCCGCCGAGTGGCTCGGGCGCGATCGAGGCGATCGCGAGGCCGGCGAGCGGGTAGACCGCCAGCCGCCAGAAGCGCGAGCCGGTCTGGCGCGCCTGCAGGTGGGCGAAGTAGGCGGCGGCGCCGAAGAGCACCAGGCCGGGGAGGCCACCGAGGCCGCCGAGCCAACCGAGCGTGCCGAACAGGCCGAGGACGCCGATGCCGATGAGGATGAGGCCGGGGACGAGGCGGCGGCGGTCGATGCCGGAGAGATCGAAGCGGAAGGACATGGTGGACCTCCTTGAGGGTCGCCCCCAGGTTAGGGCGACTCGCCGGCGCGGCGCATCGGCCGACCGTGGGTGCGGGCGCTGCGCCCGACGGGGGAGCCCGCCTCCCCCATCCGACGGAGGCGCCCGCGCGGTGGTGGCGGGTACCCTGGCGTGGGAGACGCCATGAACCCCGAAAACACCCCGGAAAACCGCGTGCGCGTGCTCCTCGTCGACGACCACACCGTGGTGCGGCGGGGCCTGCGCATGGTGTTCGAGCTCGAGGACGACCTCGAGGTCGTCGGCGAGGCCGCCGACGGCCGCGAGGCGCTGGAGCGGGTCGCCGAGCTGCGGCCCGACGTCGTGGTCATGGACCTGCTCATGCCGGTCATGAACGGCGTCGAGGCGACCCGCGCGATCCGCTCGGCCTACCCCGACGTGGAGGTCGTGGCCCTGACGTCCGTGCTCGAGGACCGCATGGTGGTGGACGCGGTGGAGGCCGGCGCCGCCGGCTACCTGCTCAAGGAGACGCGGCCCGACGACCTGTTCGAGGCCGTGCGCGCCGCCGCGCGCGGCGAGGTGCGCCTCGACCCCCGCGCCCAGCAGCGCCTCATGCGCGAGCTGCGCCGCCCGGCGACGCCCACGCCGGCGCGCGAGGCGCTCACCGAGCGCGAGACCGAGGTGCTGCAACACCTCGCCCGCGGCGCGACCAACAAGGCGATCGCGCAGGCGCTCGGCGTCGGCGAGGCCACCGTCAAGAGCCACGTCTCGGCCGTGCTCGGCAAGCTCGGCCTCAAGAGCCGCACGCAGGCGGCGCTCCACGCCCTGCGGGAGGGGTGGGTGACGCGTGAGCCATGAAGAGGGCGCCACACCCGTCCCCCTGCTGCAGCGGCTGTCGACCCGGCTGACGCTGCTGCTCCTCGCGGTGGTGGCCGTCCTCGCGGGCGCCACCGCCGTGCTGCTGTGGCGCGGCCTCGACGCCCTCCTGCTCACCCCCGACGGCAGCGGCGCCGTGCTCGCCGACGTCGACCCCGGGGCGGTCGGCGCGGTCGTGCGCGGCACGGCGATCAACCTGGCGGTGGTGGTGGCGGTGACCGTCATCGCCGCGACGGCCTTCTCGCGCGCGCTGCTGGCGGAGCCGATCGCCCAGCTCACCGACGCCACCCGCGCCCTCGCGGCCGGCGACCGCGCCGTGCGCCTGCCCGCCCGCGACCGCTCCGAGCTGGGCGAGCTGGCCGCGTCGTTCAACGCCATGGCGGACGCCCTCGCCGAGGCCCAGCAGGGACTCGAGGCGCGGGTCGCGGCGCGCACCGCCGAGCTCCGGGCGCTGCTCGAGCTCTCCAACACGATCGCCGTCACCACCGAGCTGCAGCCGCTGCTCACCGCGGTGCTCGACCGCCTCGACGAGGCCGGCGCCACGGCCGCCGCCGAGGTGTGGGAGCTCGGTCCCGACGGCGGCTGGGGCAGGCTGGTCGCCCGCGGCGACGCCTTCGCCGACGCCCCGCCCCGCCCCGACGAGGACGCGCCCGCGCCGGTGGACGGCGACCTGCTGACGCTGCCGCTGCGGGTCCGCGACCGCACCGTCGGCCTGCTCCGCGCCCGAGCGCGCGAGGGCGCGGCCTGGGGCGAGGAGCGCCTGCACTGGGCCACCGGCGTCGCGGCGCAGGCGGCGGTGGCGATCGAGAACGTGCGCCTCTACGAACGCGCGCGCGACGAGGCGACCGAGGAGGCGCGCCGCCACCTGGCGCGCGAGCTGCACGACTCCGTCAGCCAGGCGATCTACGCGATCGTGCTGACCACGCACGCCGCCCAGCGGCGCGCGGAGCGCGACCCCCACCGCGCGCGCGAGGCGCTCGACACCGTCGTCGAGCTGGCGGAGGCGGCGCTGGCCGAGATGCGCGCCCTGATCTTCGAGCTGCGACCGGAGGCGCTCGTCGACGTCGGCCTCGTCGGCGCCGTGCACCGCCAGCTCGACGGCCTCGAGCTGCGCCACGGGCTCGCGACCGAGCGCGACCTGCCCGACGAACCGGAGCTCCCCTTCGCCAGCAAGCAGGTGCTGCTGCGGGTGGCGCAGGAGGCGCTGCACAACGTCGTCAAGCACGCCCGCGCCGGCCGCGTGCAGGTGAGCGGCTGGTCCGAGGGCGGGCGACTGCACCTGCGGGTCCGCGACGACGGCGTCGGCTTCGATCCGACCGCCTCCTTCCCCGGCCACCTGGGACACACGTCGATGCGCGAGCGGCTCGCGGCCCTCGGTGGGCACCTGCGGATCGCCAGCGCCCCCGGCGACGGCACCTCCGTCGAGCTCGACGTGCCGCTCGCGGCGGCCGGCACGCCTGATCACGCCGCCGTCACCGTCGCGGGCGCCGCCGAGGACGGCGAGCGGCCCGAAACGGGGGGCCCCGCATGAACCGCCGCGTCGCCGGCGCGTTCCTGCTGCTGGCGGGGGCCGCCACGCTGCTCGGCGGCCGCGGCGCCGTCGGCCTGGCGGCCGAGCTCGCCTGGGTCGGCGGGCTGGTGGTCGCGGCGGTCGTCGCCTGGCGCACGCTGACCCCGCGCGCGCCGCTGGGCCTGCGCATCGTCGTCCACGCGGCCCTGGGCATGACGGCGACCGCCACCACCACGCAGCTCTCGGGGCCCGCCTTCCTCGGCTTCGCCGCCGTCGCCTTCTGGCTCGTCTACCGCACGCCCTCGAGCCGGCAGGCGGTAACGGGCTGGGCGATCATCCCGGCCGGCGTGCTCACCACCCTGGCGGCCGTCGCCGCCGTCGACGCCCTGCGGCCGCGCTGGGACGGCGGCGCCGTCTTCCTGCTCGGCATGACCGCCACCTTCACCGTCATCTACCTGCTGCCGCGCGAGCGCGGCGGCGGGCGCTGGGCCCTGTGGCCGGCGCTGGCGTGGGCGCTGCTCACCGTGCTGGCCAACGACCCCACCGGGGCGTTCACCCGCTGGATGCTGCCGCTGACGATGATCGGCGTCGGCATCGCGGTGCTCGGTTGGACGCGCCGCGGGCGGTGAGCGGGCGCCGCGTCGCGGCGGCGCACGCCGGCCACCGGACCGACCCCGTGCCGCGGTCGACGGGGAGCCCCACGCCTCACTCGGGCGCGGCCGCCACGGGCTCGTTCGACCGCCGCAGCTCGAGCGACGGCACGAGGGCCGTGGCCACCAGCGCGGCGGCCACCACCCACAGCAACGCGCCGAAGATGGCGGTGACGGCGTCCGCGAAGCCCTGGCGGATCGCCTCGGCCACCGTCGACGCGACCGCCTCGGCCTGCTCGTCGAGCTGGACGCGAAGCTGCGCGGCCAGGGCGGCGGTGGCCGCTGCGTCGCCGCGGGCCCGCGTGGCGGCACCCAGGATGAAGCCGCGCGCCTCGTCCGGGACGGCGCTCGCCTCCAGCGCCCGCGCGAGCGCCTGAGCGTCCGGATCCTCGAGCGCCGCGACCAGCGCCTCCGCCTGCGCCCCGAACGCCTCGCGCACCGCGGCGCCGACGTCGCCCCCGCCGGTCGAGGCCAGCTCGCCGCCGGCGAAGGCCGGCGCCTCCAGGCCCGTGGCCGCGGCCGTGCGACCGACCCCGGCGAACGCGGCCGCCAGCGTCGTCGCCAGGATCGTCCCCATGACGGCGGCGCCGACCGCCCCGCCGATCTGCCGGAAGAACTGCGCCGCGCTGGTCGCCTGCCCCACCTTGCGCGGGTCGATCGCGTTCTGGATCGCCAGCGTGTAGAGCGGCAACCCGGGCCCGACGCCGAGGCCCGCGATGACCATGTACAGCGTCACGCGCCAGTAGGGCACGTCCGCGGACATCGTCGACAACAGGAACATCGCCAACAGCAGGACGACGCCTCCGAACACCATCAGCCCCTTGTAGCGACCGAGCCGCGAGGCGATCTGGCCGGCGAACACCGAACCGAGGACCGTGCCGATCGACAGCGGTATGAGGCTGAGCCCCGCGCGCGTGGCGCTGACGCCGACGACGTTGACCATGAACAGCGGCAGGAAGATCACCGTCGACAGGAACGCCGCGCCGAGCAGGAAGGCCGCGACGTTGGCGGTCGCGAAGACGCGGTTGGCGAAGAGCCGTACCTCGAGGACCGGGCTGGCGGACGCCAGCGAGCGCAGCACGAAGGCGACCGCGAAGGCGGCCGCCGCGGCGAAGGCGCCCAGGGTGACCGCGCCGCCCCACGGGTACACGGCGCGGTCGAGCTGCAGCGCGAGCACGAAGGGCACCAGAGCGCCGACGAGGAAGAGCGCCGAGGGCACGTCGAGCCGGCCCGCGGCGTCCCTCGGCCGCAGCGGCGGCATGCGGGTCGCCACGAACCACAGCGCCACCCCGCCGACGGGCACGTTGACGTAGAACACCCAGCGCCAGCCCTCGATGCCGGGGATCAGCGCGCCGCCGTAGTCGGTCAGCAGGCCGCCGATCCACGGGCCCAGCACGCTGGCGACGCCGAAGGTCGCGCCGACCAGCCCCTGGAACTTGCCGCGCTCGCGCGGCGAGAACAGGTCGGCGATGACGATGAAGGCGAGGGAGAACAGCCCGGCGCCGCCGAGGCCCTGCACGGCGCGGAACACGATGAGCTGGCTCATGCCGTCGCCGAGCAGCGGCAGCGTGCCGAACTCGCCGGCGACCCCGGACAGCGCCGAGCCGAGCAGGAAGGTCGCGATCGCGAACAGCACGATGCGCTTGCGCGAGAACATGTCCGCGAGCTTGCCGTAGATGGGCACCAGCACGGTCGAGGCCAGCAGGTACGCGGTCGCCACCCAGGCGTAACGCGACACCCCCTGCAGGTCCTCGACGATCTTGGGCAGGGCGGTGGCGACGATCGTCTGGTCGAGCGCGCCGAGGAAGACGGCCAGCAGGATCCCGGTGAGGGTGAGGGCCTTGTCGCGCGCGGAGAGGTTCACGCGCGAAGCTTACGCCCACCGGCGCCGGCCGCGGCGGCGTCCACGTCACGCATGCGTCCCGCCGCGGCCCGTCCGGCAGGGGTCAACCCTCGTCACGCCGACGGTCGCGCCGGTAGGCCCACAGCGACAGCAGCGAGAACGCCACGAAGGTGCCGACGAGCCAGGCGACCGACGCGATCGCGCCCGCGGGCTCGATGCCCGTGTAGGCCGTGACGTCGGCGGCGGGCGCGAACGACGCCCAGATCAGGCGCCCGTAGTGGTAGGTCGGCAGGTAGGGCGCCAGCTCGCGCAGGAACGCCGGCAGCTGGCTGAGCGGGAAGAAGAACCCGGAGGCGAACGACAGCGGCAGGAACACGAGGTTGCCGATCGTGCTCGCCGCCCGCGGGCGCGCCAGGAAGCCGAGCGCGAAGCCGATCGGGGCCAGCGCCACGCCACCCGCGAGCAGCACGCCGGCGACCTGCAGCCACTGCAGCGGCGACAGGCGCACCTGGGCGAAGGCCGCGGCGACGGCGAACAGCGCCGCCAGCGTGACGGCGGCGTACAGGACGCTCATCGCCAGCTTGCCGCCGAGGTACACCCACGCGGGGGCCGGCGTCGCGCGCATGAGCCGCAGCCACCCCTTGCCGCGCTCCTGGGCGATCTCCACCCCGAAGGCGAAGAGCACCAGGCTGAGGATGCCGAAGGCGCCGAAGCCCGGCATCATCATCGTCGAGATGCGGGTGCCCTCCGGCAGCGTCCAGCGCGCGTTGGGGGGACCGAACATGAGGAACATCATCACCGGGATGGCCACCACCCCGATGACGAAGTCCGGCGCGCGCAGGCTCGAGGCGAACTCGGCGCGCGTCTGCGCGAGCCACAGGCCCCACCCGCCGCCGCTCGGTCGGGCGCTGGCGCTGAGACGTCGAGCGTCGACGCGCTGCTCGACGCTCGCGGGCCCGGTCACGCGGCCACCCCCTCGCGGCGCGTCAGGGCCACGAAGGCGGCCTCCAGG
>JAHYJQ010000060.1 GCA_019429025.1 Trueperaceae bacterium
GTACCGGCTCTCCGGCTTCACCGACGTCGACGGCGCGAGCGCGGCCGTCACGGTCGCCCCCGGCGCCATCTTCGAGGGTACCAACGGCTCGGGCATCCGCGTTCGAAACGACGCGTCCTTCAACGCTACCGGGACGCCCGGCAACGGGATCCTCTTCCGCGGTGTCTCATCCGTACCAGGCACCTGGCTCGGCATCTACATCCAGAGCAACAGCGCCGACAACGTCTTCGAGCACGTCACGGTCGACGCGGCGGGGAATCCCAACTTCGGCTTCCATGGCGCCAACACGATCGGTGGCAACATCCGGCTCGGTACGGGAGCGCGTCTCGAACTCACCAGCAGCACCCTCAGAAACAGCCAGACCGCCGGGCTCAGGCTCGAGCGTGGCAGCATCCTCGTGCCCGGGGACCCCACCTCCCTGGCCGCCAACAACCAGTTCGTGGGGAACGCCACGAACGTCGTAGACAACAGGTAGATCGATCGCAGCAGCGCGCAGGCCGGGCCGGATTCAGCTTGGCCTGCGCGCTGTGTTGCGGGCCGCCGCGCGTGTGGAACCTCGAGTACGACAGGAGTTGGTCATGGTCCCGAACCGTCCGCCACGCAGGCCGCTCGCGCTCTGCCTCCACGTGCTCGGCCTGAGCGCGATCCTGATCGCGTGCACGCCCCTCGAGCCGCGCGATACCAGTCTTCCGCCGGTGGGTCTCGAGTTCTTCACGCCGGAGATCGTCGAGCTGAGGCCGGCGGACCCCACGCACGGCGAGGGCACAGTCATCGCCGTCCTGGCCGACGGGAGCAAGTTCGTGCTCGATGCCGTCGCCCAGGAAGACGCTGGCGCCCTGCGAGCCGCGGATCTCTCGGCAACGCCGCTCACGAGACCGCCCCAGGCGTTCATCTCGCTCCACGCGTCGCAGACGCCCATCCGCCAGCAACAGGACCGCGGCACCTGCGTCATCCACGCCGTCGCGGCCGCCATGGAGGCGCAGTACGCGCGGCTCGGATTCGGACGCGTCGACCTCTCGGTGCAGTACGGTCAGCACCTCACCAAGATGACGTCGCTGTTCGACTTCACGCGCGACGCGGAGCACGTCCACACGCGAGACGGCTACGAGAACCAGCTCGCGCTGGGCGGCGGCGGCAACCTCTACTGGCGCCTCGAGCTGCTCGAGGAATACGGCCTTCCGCACGAGGCATTCGCCCCGTACCAGCACTCCAACACGACGACCACGTACGGAAACTACGAAAGGACGAACCAGCCGGGAGATGACCCGCGGCTCGACTGGCGCGAGCGCCGGGGGGAACAGACCCAGCGGCTGGTGAACGACTTCAACCTCGAGCGCGACGTGATCACGATCCAGATCCCGGGGGCGAAGACCTTCGCGCCCTTTCCGCAGCAGGCGCTGGAGCGCGCCACACACCGCATAACCGGTCACGTCAGGGTGCCGCCGGACCGCCTCCGTGATCCGGTCTGGTACGAGCAGCAGCTCGCGGCCGGCCGCGAGGTCGTGTTCTCCGCGAACCTCTGTACCGTCTTGGACGGTGACATGTGGGGGCCACGTGACCGGCGCCCCGGCGAGTCATCGTGCGGCGCCCACGCGATGCTGATGATCGGCTACGATCGCACCGATCCCGCCAGACCCTATTTCATCGTCAAGAACTCGTGGGGTGGCCACGCCTACGTCAAGCTCAGCTACGACTACGTGACCTCCAGCCTCGACGGCAGGGTGACGCAGGCCGCCTACATCACGGGCGTCTCCGACCCCACCGCCGGCGACTTCCACCCACAGCTGTTCCTCGGGCGCTGGCACATCGAGTACGACGGCCGCCGGGGCCTGCTCGACATCAACAGGCTGTCGCAGCGGCTCGGGCCGGAGCGGCTCGGCGGTCAGCAGGACTACCGCCTCGGCACCTTCTTCGACGCGAACGGCGCCACCTACCGCGTGAACGGCACGGTCGACCCGCACGGAGGGATCGAGTTCCTCATCGACTTCGACGACCCGAACCTCGCGTACGGCGATCTCCGCGGGCAGCGGTTCAGCGGGCGCCTGAGTGAGCTCGACGCGCGGCTGATGGCAGGCAGCTACATCGCGGACGGCCGAGCGCGCGGCTTCTACGCCGTCAAGGACGACTACCTCGACGGTGCACCCGCCGGGCCGTATGGCCTGGCGTCGTTCACGGGGTCCTGGGACATCGTGAGCCCGCTCGTCGACAACCAGCTCGTGATCGCCTCTACCTCCGCGAGCGGCGCCTTCGAGGGCCACGTCACGCATGGTCGCGGCGGGCCAACGTCGGGTTCCATCGACACGTTCGCCCACTCGATCGTCGTCGACATCCCCGATCTGAACGGCCTGAACGGCACCTTCACCGGACGGATCCACGCGGACAACCTCGCCGTCATCAGCGGCACGTATCGCCAGGGCACGACCGCGACGGCCATGGTCCTGGTGCGACGCTCCGCGGCGCCGGGCGTGCTCGTGCGCATCGAGCAGCCCCAGCCGCTATCGGAGGTCTCCGGCAGCTCCCTCGCGCTCCAGGCGTCGGTGGTCCCGCTGCAGGGCGAGGGCGTCGACCTCTACACGATCTTCTGGAGCCAGAAGCTCGGCGGCGGTCATCTCGTCCGGTTCGGCAGCACCGGGCACGGCGAGACCCTGATCGCGGCGCCCGTCTGCCGCGACGCAAGGATCGTGGCCGAGGCCCGGCACGCGCACGTGCCGCGCATGGGCGGTAACCACGTCGACGTCACCGTCCTCTCGGCCGGCCCGAGCCCCTGGCGCCCGAGGATCGTGGCGCCCGCCTCGCCCACGACATACTTGAACGTTGCGGTAGATACCAGCGTGACCTTGGTGGGCGAGATGTCGAGGTTCGGCTGCGCCGGCGTCGAGACGAGCAGCCGCTTCCGTTGGTACGACGAGGCGGGCATGGTTCTCGGCAATGCGGCGACGCTCACACTCGACCGCGACTTCCTCCAGGTGGGCGACTCGTACGCCTCGCAGATCGTCACGCTCCGGTATCCGGGCTCGGACCTCGAGGCCCAGCACCGCATCGTGCCGTGCACACCGTTGCCCGTCGCGAACACCGGCATCCGCAACTGCTCCGAGCAGGCGCTCACCGGCATGCTGTGGAATCGGCAACTCGAAGTCCTCGCTGCATGGGAGGCGCGCGACGCGCTCGAGAAGGAGCTCGCCGGGTTCTACGCCGGCATCGCCGGCGGCGTCCCCGCACCGTTCCCCCACACTCCCGAGCGCATCTTCGACGACCTCCTCGGCGTCATGACGTCGTTCGACGCCTTCTACTTCCAGGAGCTGTGGGAGCTGACGATCACGTTCGGCCGCGCGGGATTCGAGGCGAGCGTGATCGATCTCCAGGGCAGGGCTGCCCAGGACATGCTCTCGCAGCCTGCGCTGGCGCTCCTGCTCGAGGCCTCCAGCGTGGTGCTCGAGGTCCCCGCGTTCTACCTGCCGGTCCAGGCGGGCGGCGCCGGTGGCTGGGACGCCTACCTCTTCGCCAGCGAGGAGGCGAAGACGAGCGCGAGCGTGCTCGCACCGGCGGAGCAGGCGGTCATGGGGTTCCTCACGGGCTTCCTCGACACCCACGACGGTACCTTCGGTGTCGGGACGTACGACCTGGGATTCAGCGTAGGGGCCGGCGCGTACGGCGCGATGTTCGGCGCCCTCGACGAGATCACGAGATGGGGCCCACAGCCGTGAACGGTCCGTGAGCGCCGAACTGGTGGCGGGTGGTTTCAACCGGTCGTCGCCTGCTCCGGCGCACCGCGCACGACGGCCGTCCTGCAGCCGCCGCCGCGTGACCACCGTGCCCGGCCGTGCCCTCCGCCCGCCGTGTCCTGGCGCCCAGTTCGTTTGGGCTCGTTGAGGGTGGGTTTGGGCGACTCCTTTCCTGGTCAGGCTTGAAGGCCTGTTGGTGGGGTTTGGGTTGGGATGGGGTGGTGGGCGTTGGCGATCATGGCGTCGAGCCGGGCTCGGGCTTCTCGCGCCCTGCCCTGCCACTTGGGCAGCCGCGGGCGGCGGCCGAGGGCGTACACCTCGTGCGGCGTGAGGGGATCCCCGCCATTCTCGGGCGTGAGCGTAGACGTGGCGTACCGCATGGAGAAGGACGTCGAGGAGGGCGCGGCGTTGGACCGTCCGGGAGCGGAGGACGAGGCCACTCGCAGGCGTCGCTCAACCCTTCCCGAGGAGCCAGCGCGAAGCCGGCATCCACTCGAGCCACGTGGGTAGAGGCCGTGAGGGCGGCGTCGGATCGAGCGTCAGCAGGAGCGGGCGCGCGTTCGGGTATGCCTCTGCGGCCGCCTGCAGGGAGCGAATCTCGCGCTCCCATGTCGCATCCGACTCGGTGTCGAGCGAGACCTGGACGACCAGGTCGTCGGCGACCTGATGCTCGGCCAAGAAGTCGACCTCCAGGTCGTCGCCGACGCGCACCCAAACGGCGGCGTAGCCACGTCGTTCGAGTTCGATCAGGACGGCGGTCTCGAGGTGGTGCAACATCTGGTGGAGGGTCTCCTCGGCGACCGGGAGCCCTTGGGACCGCAGGTCGCGGTGGAACTTCGAGACGGAGAACGACCCGGCGGGGTTCGCCAGCAGGTGGCGCTGGAGTCGCCGCAGCGCCTCGACGTTCGTGACGCGATGCCGCTCGATGACGTCACGGAGCAGCATGAGGTCGACGTAACTCGTGAGCAGCGGCAGGCGGTCGTGGGCGTCCAGGACGCGCCGCACGAGGGACTCCCAGCCGGGGACGACCTGGATCTCGTCGAGGTAGACCGTTCGGCGCCCCGCCTCGCGGACGCTCGCGACGACCCGCTTGTGCCTCTCGAGCAGCCAGCCCAGGTCCTCCGCCGTCATCCCGACGTGCCGCTCGTCCTCGAGCGGCACGAGGAGGTGCGTGCCGGGGGGGTCGCCGGCCGCGAGGCGGTCGGCGATGTGGCGCTCGAGGAACGACGTCTTGCCGCCGCGGCGGACCCCGATGACGGCGAGGGCCTTGTCGGGGACCCTAGGAAGCCGAACGTCGCGTGGGGTGTGTAGGGGGAGCCGTGCGGCCAGCGACTCGGAGAGCTTCATGGCGAGCGTGTCGCCAGAGATGGATCGTGCCATGTGGGCACGTCACCAAGAACTTGGCCTGCTGAGACGTGTCAAGTCTTGGATATTTGGCCGTCTGCCAACGCCAAATGTTCGTGCGATGCCCAGCGTGGGCGACCCGTGAACGCCAGCAGGTCGTCGAGGTGGTGCGCCACGATCGCGTGGACCACCGCCAGGTCGAGGCGCCGGTAGTCGTGGACCGCGACGTTGCTGAAGCCGACCATGGCGCGCAGCGGCCGGGCGGGATGGCTCGCCAGGAAGCCCGAGAGTTCGAGCAGGTCGACCGCGTCGCGGCTCTCCTTGGGGATGCCGAGCCGGTCCACGCGCATCAGGTGCATGGCCGCGGCCTCGCACGCCCGCCGCAGTTTCAACGGCACCGACTCCTGCCGCGTCAACTCCGCCCGGAAGGCCTCCGGGTCGCCGCCGTGCACCTCGCGCACGCGTCCGACGTAGCGCTCGATGATCTCGGCTTTGCCCGGGGCGACGTCATCCAGACACGCTTCCCCTACGCACGACGTCCTCCAGGATGGCGCGGCGCTCCTCGTTCAGGTGCACGTAGCGCGACAGGGCGTGCATCTCGAAGCGCGCCCGCTCGTCGGCGTCGCGCTCGTACGGCACCCGCCCGTGTTCGATGACCTGGACCCGCAGGACGTCGTCGGCGGCCCACAGGTCGACGAGGTCGACGTCGGCGCGCGCGAGGTCCATGGAGGCATGGTAGCGCGGGGGAGGGACCTGGCCGACGACGGCGAGCGAATGCGGGCTGCTGCGTGGTGAACGCGCGGCGGGCCGCCGGGCAGCGGTTGGTCGGCGGCGACCCGCGTATGGTTCGCGCGTGCGGCGGTTCCAGGTGCTGTCGACGATCGTGCTCGCTGTGTTGGCGCTGCCCGTCGGGCGCGCGTCCGGGGTCCCCCGGTGCGTCCCGCGACCTTCTTTGACGCCGTCTCGACCAGGGCTGTACAGTACCGCCATCGGCGCAATCCCGTCCCCCGTTCCCGTTCAGCAACGCGTGGCCCCCTGGCCTACGGCTCGTACGGAGGAGGAAGACCGATGACCCAGCTGTTGAGACCCCTCGCGATCGTCGCTGCTCTGCTCTGGGGCGTGGCCCTGACGCAGGGCGACCCGAAGGTGTTCAACTTCGGGGTCTACTTCGAGCCTTCGGGCGTCGACCCGCACATCAGCACGGACGCAGCCGCCACGTGGATGGCGAACAACCTCTACGACACCCTCATCCGCTACGAGACGACCACGCTCGCCGACGGCACGGTCGTGGGCACGACCGACTACATGCCGTGGCTGGCGGAGTCGTGGACCGTCTCGGACGACGGCCGCACCTTCGTGTTCCAGATCCGCGACGGCGTGCCGTTCCACAACGGCGACATCCTCACGGCCGAGGACGTGGCCTTCAGCCTGCAGCGGGTGCTGACGCTGAACTTCGCGCCGGCGCAGCTGCTGCGCGACTGCACGAGCCCCGACCGCATCGCCGCCACCGGCCCGCTCGAGGTCACCGTCGAGTTGATGAGCGCCTGCCCGTTCTTCCTCAGCCTGCTCGTGCAGACGCCGACCGGCTCGATCATCAACAAGGCGTTCGTCGAGGCCAACGGCGGGGTCGAGGCCGAGACGATCAACGAGTTCGTGCGCAACAACCCGATGGGCACCGGCCCCTTCACCTGGGGCGAGCGCGAGCCGGGCGTGCTGTACCAGCTCGTCGCGTTCCCAGACGCCTGGTCGGGCGCGCCCAAGCTCGACCGCGTCGACTTCCGCTTCATCAGCGACCTCGCCAGCCAGTACGTCCTCATGCAGCAGGACGCGCTGGACGCGATCTACAACCCGCCGATCGACATCCTCGAGCAAGCGCTGGCCAACCCCGCGCTCAGGGTGCTCGACCAGCAGACGATCGGCCTGCAGACGCTGTACATGCCGAACAAGAACCCGCCGTTCGACGACCCGCGCGTCCGCCAGGCGGTGCAGTACGCCCTCGACCAGGAGGAGATCGCCGACGCGGCCACGCTGGGGCTCGCGGGCCCCGCCCGCAGCGCGTTCCCGAGCCTGCTGCCGGGGTTCACCGACGCCTACTGGGTGTACGACCGCGACGTCGAGAAGGCGAAGCAGCTGCTGGCCGACGCCGGCTATCCCAACGGCTTCGACACGACCATCAGCTACAACAGCGGCAACGCCCAGCGCGAGATCTCGGCGGTGGTCGCGCAGGCGCAGCTGGCCGAGGTCGGCATCCGCGCCGAGGTCCAGGCCGTCGCTTGGCCCACCTTCGTCGAGGGCTTCCGTGAGGGCACGATGCCGATGTACGTGGTGTCGGGGCTCGCGGCGCCGGTGCCCGACCAGTTCATCGCCCAGTACTTCACCACCGGCAGCCACGGCCCGGGCGGCAACTACGCTTACTACAGCAACGACGACGTCGATGCGCTCACCGCGCAGTTGGCCGAGACGGTCGAGCCTGCCGAGCGTGCCGGGATCATGGATCGCATCCAGGCGATCCTCATGGAAGACATGCCCTCGGCCTTCCTCTACAACGCCGTGCTGCCGTACGTGGTGCGCGACGTCGTGCAGGACTGGATCATCTACCCCTCGGGCGACTGGTTCTTCGCCACGGTGACCAAGGACTGACCGCAGTCCGTTGGGCCCCGGGACGCCCCCGGGGCCCAACGGCAGCCCGCGATGATCCCCTACGTCCTTCGCCGCCTCGTCGCCGTCGCCGTCCTCGTCGTCGGCATCAGCCTGGTGACCTTCGCGCTGGTGCGCATGGTGCCGGGCGACCCGGTGGCCCTGTACTACGGTGGCATGCCCGTCAGCGCCGACATCGAGCAGGCGCTGCGGCGGCAGTGGGGGCTCGACCAGCCGCTGCCCGTGCAGTACCTGCGCTACCTCGGTGGCGTGCTGCGCGGCAACCTCGGCGTCTCGCTGGCGACCGGCCGCCCGATCCTGGACGACCTCGTCCGGCGCTTCCCCGCCACCGTCGAGCTGACGCTTGCCGGGGTCCTGCTGGCGCTGGTCGTGGGGCTGCCGCTCGGGGTGCTGGCCGCCCTGCACCGCAACGGGCCGGTCGACCACCTGCTGCGCATCGGCTCGCTGGTGTCGCTAGGTATGCCCAACTTCTGGCTCGGGCTGGTGCTGATCTTCGTGTTCGGCTACCAGCTCGGCTGGTTCCCGCCCGCGGAGGGGCGGCTGGCGGCCGGTGTCCCGATCCCCGGGCGCGTCACCGGCTTCTACACCGTCGATAGCCTGCTGGCCGGCAACCTCGTCGCCTTCCGCTCGGCGCTCGCCCAGATGATGGCGCCCGCCATCACCGTGGCGATGGGCCTGGTGGCGGTGGTCATCCGCATGTTGCGCGCCGGCATGCTCGAGGAGCTCGGCAAGGACTACGTGCGCACCGGTCGCTCCAAGGGCCTGACGCCGCGCGCGGTGTACTACAAACATGCGCTGCGCAACGCCATCATCCCCACCATCACCGTCGTGAGCATCCAGATCGGTTACCTGCTCGGCGGCAACGTGTTGGTGGAGGCGGTCTTCGCCTGGCCCGGGGTCGGGCTCTACTACATCAACGCGATCAACGCGCTCGACTACAACGCCGTCATCGGCGCGACCCTGCTCATCGCGGTGGTGTTCGCGCTGATCAACCTGGGCGTCGACATCCTCAACGCGTTCATCGACCCGAGGATCCACTATGCGTAGCGAGGCGGCGGCCGTCCCCGTGCCGCTCGCCGCCAGGCGGCGCTTCAAGTGGAACTCGTCGCTGGTGATCGGCGGCGCCATCGTGCTGCTCATGGTCTTCGCTGCCGTGTTCGCGCCGCTGCTCACGCCGTACGACCCGATCAAGCTCGACATCCGCGGGCGCTTCCAGGCACCGTCGACGATCCACTGGTTCGGCACCGACCAGTACGGACGCGACGTGTTCACACGGGTGCTGTACGGCGCGCGCTACGACCTGCTCATCGCGGTGCTCGCGGTCGCCCTCGCCGCCGGCGTGGGCACGCCGCTCGGGATGCTGGCCGGCTACTTCCGCGGCTGGACCGACGTCGTGATCATGCGCGTCATGGACCTGCTGCTGGCCTTCCCGAACATCCTGCTGGCGATGACGCTGGCGGCCGTGCTCGGCCCCAGCCTCAACAACGCCATCCTGGCGGTGGCCATCGTCGGGATCGCCGGCTACGCCCGCATCGCCTACGGCGCGACGATGGCGGCGTCCACCGAGGTCTACGTCGAGGCCGCCCGCGCCCTAGGCGCGCCCCACCACCGGTTGCTCCTGACCGCCATCCTGCCGGCGATCCTGGCGCCCATCGTCATCCGCGGGACGCTGGGGATGGGCTTCACCATCCTGCTCGCCGCCGGCCTCGGCTTCATCGGGCTTGGTGCGCAGCCGCCGACGCCCGAGTGGGGCGCGATGATCAACGAAGGCCGCAACCAGGTCATCCTCGGCCGCTGGTGGACGAGCGTGTTTCCGGGCCTGGCGATCGTGTCGTTGGTGACCGGGTTCAACCTGCTCGGCGACGGCCTGCGGGACGCGCTCGACCCCCGCACCCGCTGACGCCCCGGCGACCCAAGCGCCACGCATGCGGGCCGATTCTGGCGGCCCGTGCGGCGGCTGGGTCGCAGGTGGGGACCACCGTGGCGCCCCCAAGCCTGAGCGACGTCGCGTTCCGCATGACTCGCGCCCTGAGGCGCCCGCACCAGCGACGGCGCAGACGTGTGTAAAGTGTGTAACATACACACGATGAGGAGCGCCTCGTGCGAGCAACCCCCACCGCTGCCGTAGTCCGGCGCCCGCCCCTCCACCCCGCCGCGCTCGAGCTGCTGCACTTCGGCCTGAAGAACGCCCGCGCCTGCCTCTTCCCGGCCTACATCCTGGCCATGCTGGCGCTCACGCGTGTGGTGGAGCCGCCGCTGGCCCGCTACGACTTCCTGCTGCTCGCGTGCCTGGCCATGCAGGCGCTCATGCTCGCGACCGGGCTCGAGACCCGCGACGAGCTGAAGGTCATCACCCTCTTCCACCTCCTGGGCCTGGGGCTCGAGCTCTTCAAGGTGCACGTGGGCTCCTGGTCGTACCCGGAGGCGGCCGTCGCGAAGCTGGGCGGCGTGCCGCTCTACAGCGGCTTCATGTACGCCAGCGTCGCCAGCTACATGATCCAGGCCTGGCGGCTCTTCGGGCTGCGCTTCGTGCATTGGCCGCGCCCCGCGCTGGTCGTGCCGTTGGGCGCGCTGATCTACGCCAACTTCTTCGCCAACCACGTGCTGCCCGACGCTCGCGCGTTCCTCATCGTCGCGGTGCTGCTCGTCTTCCGGCGCACGCGCGTGGCGTTCACCCCGCGGGCGACCCCGCGCGGCATGCCGCTCGTCCTCGCCTTCCTGCTCATCGGCGTCTTCGTCTGGCTCGCGGAGAACGTGGCGACCTACCTCGGCGCCTGGCAGTACCCGCACCAGCAGGCCGGCTGGCGCATGGTCGACCCGCACAAGCTCTCGTCGTGGGCGCTGCTCGTGATCGTCAGCCTGATGATCGTCGTGCAGCTCAAGCACGTGAAGGGCCGACGGCCGCGACAGGCGCAGGACGTGGTCGTCGACTAGCGCCCTACCGCCGCGTTAGCCTCGGCCCACGCCCGCGTCTCGCGCGGGCGGCCCGCGATCGCGGGCGGCCCGCGAACGTGGGCTTGGAGGCACGATGCGCAGAGTCCTGTACGCGCTGGCCGCAGTCGCCGTGGCCGCCGCCCTCTACCACGGCGTCGCCGCGCCACGGATCGCGCTGGCCGCCATCGAGCGCGCCGCCAGCGCCGACGACGTCGTGGCGCTCGCCTACCACGTCGACGTCGCCAGCGTCCGCCGGTCACTCCTCGAGGACCTCGGCCCGAGGGCGACGGCCCCGCTGCCGAATCCGGACGCCGGCCCGCTGGAGCGCATGGCGGCCTCGCTGGGCGAGGCGCTGGGCGTGGCCGTGGGGACGCTGGTGGGCAACACCGTCGCGGAGCTGGTGGCCTCGCCCGAGGGGATCCTGCAGCTGCTGGGCGGGGTGCCGCTGCGGCCGCTGCTGGGCGGCGCGATCGGGCGGAACACGGTGGCCGAGACCTTCGAGCGCGCCACCACGCACTACGCGTGGCCGCCGGCGTTCGTGCTGCGCGTGCCGACCGATGACGGCGACGACGCGACCGAGTTCGTGCTGCGCCCGCGCGGGTGGGTGTGGAAGATCACGGAGGTGCGCCTCCCCGCGGGGACGTGAACGCCCGCCGCGACCTCAACCTGCTCAGCGCCGCGAGCGCCGTCGCCATCACCGGCTGGTCGATGCTCACGCTGCTGCTGCCGCTGCTGGCGCTGCGCTTCGGCGTCGACGCCGGCGGGATCGGCGTGCTGGTCGCCGCCGCGGCGGTGTTGCCGCTGTTCCTCGCGGTGCCGATCGGCACGGCCGTCGACCGCTGGGGCGCGCGGCGGGTCATGCTGCTGGGCTTCGCGGGGACCGCCGTGGCGTCGCTGCCCATGGTGGCGCTGCCGTCGCTGGCGTGGCTCGTGGTCGCGTTCGTGGCTGGCAGCGCCCTGCAGAACGGCTTCATCATCGGCGCCCAGGCGCTCATCGCCACCCTCGGCGCCGAGGGCCGCGGCCGCGAGGCCGCCTACGGCTGGTGGACGACCGCCATGGCGGCCGGCCAGGTGGTCGGCCCGATCGTCGGCGGCGTGCTGCTCGACACGTTGGGCGTGCGGTCGGCCTTCGTCGGCGTCGCGGCATCGTTCGCGCTGGCGGTGGCGCTCATGCTCGCGGTGCGCAGCCGCGGACGCTCCGAGGCGTACGTGCCGCCGTTCCGCTGGCGCGCCGCCGCCGGGCTCCTGCGCGACCGCACCGTCGGCATCGCCGTCCTGACGAGCACGGCCGCGGTGTGGGCGATGACGATCCACGCCACCTTCCTGCCCGTGCACCTGGAGTCGCTCGCCATGTCGGCGGCGACGATCGGCGCCATCCTCTCGCTGCGGTCGGCGGCCGCCGTCGTCATCCGGCCGGTCATGCCCCAGGTGGTCGCCCTGCTGGGCGGCCGCGAGCGCACCGTCGTCTACACGCTGGCCGCCCTCGCCCTGGCGCTCGCGGGCGTGATCGCCAGCCCGTCGCCCTGGATCATCGGCCTGTGGGTCGTGCTCTTCGGGGCCGGCCACGGCCTCTCGCAGCCGATCTCCATGGTCATGGTGGCGAACCGCGTCGCGGCCCGCGAGCGCGGCGCCGCCCTCGGCATGCGGCTCATGCTCAACCGGCTTTCGCAGGTGCTCGCGCCGGTCGCGCTGGCCTGGGTCGCCGGCGGGGTGGGGCTGCCGACGATGTTCCTGGCGCACGCGGCGCTCGTCGCAGTGGCGGCGTTCGTGCTGTGGACGTGGACGCGGCGGCCGGTGGCCGCCGGGTCGTGACCGTGGGTGGGGTCCTGGCTGGCGAGCGCGCTACGCGCTCGTCACCTGCAAACGCTCGCCATCGGGTCCCCTGAACGAGAACAGGCGCCGCCCGCTCGCGAGCGCCTCCGGCGCGGCGTCGAGCAGCGTCACGCCCGCGTCCCGCAGCCGCGCGAACGCTTCGTCGACGTCGGTGACGAGGAAGGCGACGTGGTGCACGAGCCCGTCGCCGGCGTGGTGGTCGTGCAGACCGGCGATGAGCTCGAGCTCGCAGCCGCCGCCCGGGTGGGCCAGGAAGGCGATGCGCGCGCCGGAGGCGAGCGCGGTGCGGGTGCGCACCGCGAGCCCGAGCAGGTCGGCGTAGAAGGCGATGGAGCGCTCGAGGTCGGTCACGCGCACGGCGACGTGGTGGATGGCCTGGATCATGCTCGCCAGCCTACGCGGCGCGTGCCGTGGGTGCACGGCACGGCGTGCTGACGCCGTGCCGCCGCATCACGGGCGGCCCCCCGTCAGCGCTGGACCCGCGCGTTCCCCTTCCAGGCGGCCCAGACCTGGGCCTCGTCGGCGACCTGCGCGTAGTCGGTGAGGAAGGTGGTGGCCAGCGCGCCCGTGGCCCAGCCGAACTGCACCCACTTCTCCGGTTCCCAGCCGCGCAGGATGGCGTAGAGCATGCCGCCCACGAAGCCGTCGCCGCCGCCGATGCGGTCGAGCACGGCGATCTCCCGCGGCTCGACCACGTGCCAGCGGTCGCCCTCGGCCAGGATGGCGCCCCAGCGGTGCTGGTTGGCGTGCGCCACCTCGCGCAGCGTGGTGGCGAAGACGGAGACGTTGGGGTACGCCTGCTTGACGCGCTCGATCATGCCCTGGAAGCCGTCGATCTTGGCGGCCAGGTTCTCGCCGCCGGCCTCGGGTCCCTCGACGCCGAGGCACAGCTGGAAGTCCTCCTCGTTGCCGATGAGGACGTCGGCCAGGCCGGCGATCTCGGCGAAGTCCCGGTGCAGCTCGTCCTCGCGCCCGGCCCAGAACGAGGCGCGGTGGTTGAGGTCGAACGAGATGCGCGTGCCGTGTCGCTGCGCGGCGCGGGCGAGCTCGAGGCAGAAGCGGGTGGTCTGCGGCGACAGCGCGGCGATGAGGCCGGACAGGTGCAGGATCTGCACGCCCTCGCGCGCGAAGATCCGCTCCAGGTCGAAGTCCTTGGCGTCCAGCGTGCGGCCGACCTCGCCGGCGCGGTCGTTCTGCACGCGGGGGCCGCGTGCGCCGAGGCCGCTGTCGGCCAGGTTGAACTGGTGGCGGTACCCCCACGGGTCGCCCTGCGGGACCTCGACCGCCTCGACGTCCATGTGCCGCCGCGCGAGGTCGTCGCGGATCATGCGCGCCACCGGGCTGTCCTTGACGAGCGCCGTCAGCACCTTCACCGGCAGGCCGAGGAACGACGAGATGCTCGCCACGTTGGTCTCGGCGCTGGTGACCTGCATGGTGAAGCGGTCGGCGCAGTGGAAG